>CAZJTS010000303.1:0-2286 GCA_964548975.1 uncultured Fastidiosipila sp. | reverse complement strand
GATCGATCTCCTCTTGGGTGAGCGGCTGTGTCTCTAACCAATCGGCGATGCCGTCATAAACGTCCAGAGAGGCTTTGAGATTCGGATCTCTATAAGAACTGGCCAGCATCGAGCCGTTTCGGCCTAACGATAAGCCGGTGCCGTACGCCCCGCCCTGTGCGCGGATCCGATTATGGAGATACGATGTCGACAGCACACTGGCCAGCACGGTCATATCACCTTTATAGGTGGTGCCCAACTGTTCATAGTCGTAGCCTTTGGCGACATACTGGACATTCGACGAGACCTTGATTGCTTCTCGGATCGGTCGAGTTTCAAAGTGATTCTGCGCCTTCGGTTTTTCAATCCGCGTCAATCCGGACCAAACGCTCAGCGCCGCTTCCTTAAAGGCAGCCGCTTCGGGCTCTCCGGCGGTCAGCGAAATGATTAAACCGCCTTTAGTAAAGATCTGCTCATAGAGATGCCGGAGTTTCTCTTTCAGCGCCTCCTTCTCTGTGGCAAAATCGTTGACCAGCGCTTTCAGCTTCAGGTAGTAGGAGATCCCGCTCAATTCTTCTTGCATGTAAGCATGCTCTTTGAGCCCTGACAGGATGCGGGTTCTCGCATAACTGTCACCGGATTGGGTGATTGTCTGCTCTTTGGCCGCCATCTCCATACGCAACACTTCGAGCAAGCGCTTATCATCGGTAAAACGGCTGTGGAGAATCACCTGCTCCAGTAGATGAGGCCATCTGGCACCGGTCTGGTCCAGGGTCTTCAGGGTCACTTCCATGCGGGAGAGAATGGCACTGTCGCTCTCCGCCAAGGTCACCGCCGGCTGGATGTTGATACCTCCGGTCTCGACGAACACTTCTGTCGTCAACTTCGAGTAGGTCAATTCTTCAGTATCCACAGCACCAACGAGCAGCCCGAGGAGACTCACGTAGAACAGATCTTCGTGAGGGATATAGTCTAGCGGAAAGCTGAACCGGGCATAGTTCACCTGATTGGTAAAGAGCTGATGCTCCAGCAAAACGTCATCCCCAAGCTCTGTTATCTCGCAAGGCGGATCCGGGAGCTCGGTTTTCAGATCTGTAATCTCCAATCGGGGAATAGTGGCCAGTGCCTCAGCTGAGTCTTCTGTTTGCTGCCAGACTTCCAATTCGTGTGTCGCTTTCACCAAAGCCTCTATTTCATCAGGCGACATCTGAGCCTTCAGCTCTTGTAGCTGCTCATGAACTTCCTTATCCTTTCTTTCGTTCAAGCCTGGAACCGGTTTGATACGCAAGAGCAGTTTATGCGGATTATCGAGGAAGATGCGCCGTGCGGTCTTCTCCCAAACACCACTGTCTAGACTCTCACGGAGCTCGAGCAGGCTATCCGAATAGCGCAGCTGATCCAGCGGATCGCCTCCGTAAAGCCAGCTGTCCAGGGCCTTGGTGAAATAGAGGATGCCCATCGTCGTGTAGCCGCCACCTTCGCGTAGGCTATATTCGAGTCGGTTCAGCGACGCGGTCAACTGTTGGCGGTCAATGCCTGCTGCGAAGACCTTCTCTAAGGTCCCTTCGATGATGCCTTGATAACTTTCATGCGCATGTCCCTTGGCGTTGATCAGATTCACCATCAACATATTCTGCAGTTTCTGATCCGTAAACGAAACAACATCATCGCTCAGCTCGGCCTCCTGCAAGGCAAGTTTGACCGGTGCCGACTGCATAGAGAACAAGGTATCAACGAGAATGTCGGCCATTAGCGTTTCCTTGACCTCGGAGTAGTGGTTCAGACCAACGGCCCATACAAGGAAGTCCTTGTCTTTGGCCTCTTCTTCACCGGCCAAAGAATAGGTCGTCTCCGCATAACGCGGCTCTGCGAAGGGCGCCTGGACACTCAGCTCGGAGTCAATCGTCTTAGGCTCGAAATTGGCCAGATATTCACTGTCGAGGTACGCCAGACGTTCATTGATATCCATGTCCCCGTAGAGGAAGATCCTGGCGTTGCCCGGATGATAGTAACGCCGGTGGAAGTCCTGAAATTCTTCGTAGCTTAATTCTGGAATTGTGTAAGGTTCGCCACCTGAACTGTTCGCATATTGGGTATCCGGGAAGAGGCGCTGGTTGGTTTCCGTGTAGATGACCTGGAAAGGCGAAGAAAATGAGCCGCGCATTTCGTTATAAACTACACCGCTATAGGCGAGATCACTTTCAGCAGAGGGTAAGCTGTAGCGCCAGCCCTCCTGGCGGAAAATGCGTTCGCCGCGGCGGTCTATGCGGAACAGATCAGCCGGTGCATGACACATCTTTTGTACTA
>CAZJTS010000302.1:0-2287 GCA_964548975.1 uncultured Fastidiosipila sp. | reverse complement strand
CGGAAATAACTGTACATTACTGATAACCTCCTCTGAGTTTCTGGCCAAAGGTATCGATTCCGCGATTTGCCTGGGCAATCGCGACCGCGAGTGCGTCAGCCGCATCATCGGGCTTCGGCGTCTCTTTGAGATTGAGGAGCGTCTTTACCATGTTCTGCACTTGTTTCTTATCTGCCTTCCCATACCCTGTCACGGCATTTTTCACCTGTGAGGGTTTGTATTCATAGACCGGCACATTGAGTCTTGCCGCCGCGAGGATAATGACCCCTCTGGCCTGGGCAGTACCCATCGCCGTAGTCGTATTCTGATTGAAAAAGAGTTCCTCAATTGCCATCACATCCGGAGTGTAGCGCTGGATAAGTTGTGTTACACCGTTATGGATGGCCATCAGGCGCTGTTCGAAAGGCACGCGCGGTGGAGTTGAAATGACACCGAAATCCACAGGTGAAAGTTTGAGGTTCTCGTTCCGAATCAAACCATATCCCATTATAGCGTAGCCGGGGTCAATTCCTAAAATGATCAAGGTAGGCCTCTGTTACTTCAGTGCTTCTTCTTTGCCGTAGAGGCTGGTGACATAGTCGCCATCGAAGCAAGCGGAGCAGAGCTTGGCTGTGAAGCACTGCTTCATTTCCTCAATAGTCAGGAACTTCAGAGAGTCCGCCCTTAACCACTTCAAGAGCTTATCTTCGTTCATGCGGGTGGAGATCAGCTCGGCCTTGGTTCTGAGATCGACGCCGTAGAAACAAGGTGAGATCAAGGGAGGTGCCACGATTCGAACATGGATCTCGGAGGCTCCGGCTTCCCGCAGCAGTTTCACGATCCGTAAAGACGTTGTGCCCCGTACAATTGAATCATCAACCAGAATGATCCGTTTACCTTGTACGATACTCCGGATCGCTGACAGTTTCATTTTCACGCCCCGCTCGCGATCGATCTGTCGCGGTTGGATGAAGGTGCGCCCGGTGTATTTGTTTTTCAACAAACCCATTTCATAGGGAATTTTTCTTTCCTCCGCATAACCCATAGCTGCGGACAGTGATGAGTCAGGAACACCGACAACAATATCCGCCTCCACATCGTCATTACGAGCCATCAGCTGGCCGGATTTCTTGCGGGCTGCGTGGACATTAATACCTTCCAGATCGGAGTCAGGCCTGGAGAAATACACATATTCCATCGCACACATGTGTTTGTCTCTTTGATCGGTAAAGAAAAAACTCTCCACCTTTTCTTTACCGAACTTCACAATTTCTGCAGGTTCCACGTCCCTGATATACTCTGCGCCTACAGTATCCAGCGCACAGGTTTCTGAAGCTACAATGTAGCCATCATCGAGCTTACCGATGGATAAAGGCCTGATCGCATGGCGGTCACGCACCGCATACATGGTGTTCTTCGTCATGACCACGAACGAGAAAGCGCCATCCAGTTTAAGCGCAGTTTCCCTGATCTTATCGATCAGATTGCCTGTGGCTCGCTGGATAAGATGGACGATGATCTCTGTGTCGGCGGTGCCCTGAAAAATCGCGCCGGCGAGTTCCAGTTCAACGCGGAGTTTATCGCCATTAACAATTTGGCCGTTATGGGCCACAGCAAAATAGCCCTGGTGCGAACGGACCATGATCGGCTGAACATTCTCGATTAAGTTGCTTGCCTGATCTGCATAACGGGCATGCCCCAGCGCATGCATACCGGCCAGATCACCAAGTTTCTCCGGGTGAAAATTCTCGGTCACCAGACCCATCCCCTTCCGGGAGATCAGTTTATTGCCATCGCTTGCTGCGATACCGCAGGCTTCCTGCCCTCTATGCTGTAGCGCATGCAGACCATAATAGGTCAGCGTGGCCGCATCCTGGACTTTATGAACACCGAACACACCGCATTCTTCATGCAGTGTATCCTCTCTATCTTTCAAATACATGCTTGTATATACCCCGTAAATCTGATTGGCGCTTGATTCAACACGCTTAATAATAGCATGAGGTTAAGCCTTTTGCTAAGGTGGGGACCCATTTCCGGCAAGCCAGGAGCCGCGAGTTTATGCCGGATCACGCCCGGAGAATACGTGCCCGGGCGATAATCTGTATAATGAGACAAAAGCGCAACATGGTTAAGGACAATTATTCAAAATGAAACTAGCAGAATCTACGGAAAACTATCTCGAAAACATACTTATTCTTCAGAAACGTCTCGGCGAAGTTCGTTCTATCGACGTCGCAAACAGCATGGGCTTTTCTAAGCCCAGTGTTTCGCGCGCCGTCCACCTGCTCGCAGACCACGGCTCTCT
>CAZJTS010000301.1:0-2339 GCA_964548975.1 uncultured Fastidiosipila sp. | reverse complement strand
GGTGCATCTTTAGATTTGGATAGGTCTGCTTGGCCAGTTCAATGAAGGCCTTTTGAACCTTGCTTTGACCATCTTCACCAGCCAGTTCGATCTCTTGCCCACGAACAAAGTAGATCGCCTGTCCCATCAGTTTTGAGACCAATGCTTTCAGCTGGGTGTAACGCTCGCCATTCTGAGCGGCTTTATCCGCCAGGATGCGTTTCACTGAATCCTGCTGGGTGGTGCGGGTCTCATGGGAGATGTATTTCTCAGTTTTCTTGTAGAGCAGCAGGTCACGTATCAGGCGCTCGCTGGCCGGCAGCACCACCCGCAGTTCATCGTTGTAGACGGTATCTGTCTTGTGTTTTTCGAACGCATCGCGGTAATCATGGAAAGAGGTGATCACGTTGATCGCCAGTTCGTGCTCACGGCCAACCTGGTTATCGTCCAGCTTGCGGGTGAACGAGTAATCCTGGCCGCTTTCATCCCAGCGGATCTTGCGGTTCTTAATGACGCCATCAAACACCAGCTTTTCGAGCTCAGACTCAACCGCTTGAGTATCAACGTCGGTGTTTTTGATCTCGGCCTCAATGTCTTGCTCTTCATCGGTGAGGTACTCGTAGAGTTCCCCATTCCGCTGAATCAGCGTCTGATTCTCAAGCAGTGCCAGCGCTTCTTCGACATTGGCTTTCAGTTCCGTGATCGAGGTGTCAAAACTACCCTGCATCAGCACGCAAATGTTGCGCACGGTGGGTTTGAACTCTTTGACGTATTTCACCAGGAACAGAGCCTTCAGCACACGCAGTGCAAAGGTGTTCGTTAGTGTGTTCTCGGCACGAAGGATCGATGATTGGATCGCTCCTTTCAGGGCTGTGCGGATGCCTTCGAACATCAGATCAAAGGTTGCCAGGTCACCGAGCTGGTGGCCTTTGATCCCAATCGCAACCTGCTGGAATACGCCCAGCATAGAGCGTTCACCTACTGAGCTGTGCTTACCCTCAAAGGCGCTGTGTCGCGACAGGTTCTGAATTGCCGACTGGAACAGATTGAACTGATACGGAATAAACGGATAGCTCTTGATGAAATGCTCGCGATCCTTGAAGTTCGGATACGTGGCGGACCCATCGGCAAAATCGAACAGGGTCTTAAAGTTGTTTTCCTGCTGATGATAAAGATCAGACAGCTGGTTGATGTATTCCTGACGCTTAGCCAGCAAGCGCATCTGGATCACTTCCGCCACATCCTGGCTGCTTAACTTCATGCGGTTCTTGAAACGCGCCTGAATCTTGGTGAAGTCATTGGATTGTTGAGCATCTTCACCCAGCACGGCGGACATATCTTCCTGAGCCGTCACAACCACCCATGAGCGCCCTTTACACTTGGTTGCCAGGGACTCCGCCACGGTTTGTAGGTTGGTCATCAGCTTGACGTTGTCCGCGATGTACTGCCCAACCTCATCGACAAAGAAGTTCAGGCGAAAATCATTACCTTTGGACTCCACATAGGCATTCACCTGTTCGGCAAAGTCCTCGATGGACAGGCGATAGTCATCGCGGTATTTATCCAGAATATCGGTTACGGGCGTATCGGTGACCTTCGAGTACGCCTGGTCAATTTGCTTACCCATGCGCTTGGCGCGTTGACGGCCCCATTCCCAGTCCCGGCCCGCAATTTCTGTAAAAGCGGCCTTGAAGGCGTCAAACTGACCATCGGTGTCCAGTTCTCGTTCGAACTGTGCGATATAGGGGTGCTTGCCGTAGTAACCGCAGTGTTCATCAAACACCTTTACAAAAACAGCGATCAGCGCATCGAGCTCATCCTTGGAGATCACATCGGCCTTCTGGTCGATATTGAACAGGATGCTTTCCGAGGGAATAGTGACTGCACGCTTCAGGTCTTCAGCTTGCATACCGCCTTCGTTGAAAGGCGGTTTTTCCAGGAACAGGTCCAGCGGATAATAGGTGTCTTCAATCGGCTTGTTCTGAAGCAGCAGCGCCAGCATCTTCAACAGGTGAGACTTACCTGAGCCGAAGAAGCCCGAAACCCAAACACCGTTCGCGCCCTGGTAGTTAAGGTAGGCGTCCAAGAACTCATCCAGGCGTTTGGCTACCTCTTTGGTAATCACATACTCGTCTAGCTCAACATACAAACTGACATCATCATCCGCTTTGATCACCCCTTCTATCGGGCGATCAACGGCCTTGTCAAACAGCTGTTCCAATAGCATATGAACTCCTATAAATCTGATCAGTTCGCTCGATCGAGTATGTTGAACGCGCGGTAGTATTTGTCGTCGGTGAGCTTGTCGAACAGGCGCAACGAAGCACCACTGGCAAGGGAGTGCTGATACTTGCCAGGGA
>CAZJTS010000300.1:1212-2347 GCA_964548975.1 uncultured Fastidiosipila sp. | reverse complement strand
CCGGTCTTCAACGCAAACGATATGGTATGGGAGTAGGACGATGCTAACGTGTACAGTAGGAAACATTGAATTGGCCAACCCCCTGATCGCGGCATCGGGAACCATGGGCTTCGGTCGCGAGGCCCAGCGTCTCTACGATCCGGCGATCTGGGGCGGCATCAGCAGTAAGGGGATTACCGTCCAGCCTCGGCTCGGGAATCCGACTCCGCGTGTCGCAGAGTGTGCTGCCGGGATGCTCAACGCCGTCGGCCTCCAGAACCCCGGACTCGAAGAGTTCCTGGCCGTCGAGCTGCCGTTCATGGCCGGGATCGGGAATCTCGTGATCGTGAATGCAGCCGGGCACCGCACAGAGGACTACGTGGCGCTGGTCAGGGCTTTGGCCAAAGCCCCGGAAGTCGACGTCATCGAGCTGAATCTGTCCTGCCCGAACATTTCGGAAGGCTGTATGAATATCGGCGCAGATCCCCGGCAGATCGAGATGCTGCTGCGAGAGCTCCGGCCGCTGACGGACAAGCCTCTCTGGGTGAAGCTCACGCCGAACATCACGTCGATTGCGACTGCGGCGAAAGCTGCGGAAGCGGAAGGTGCCGATGCGGTCTGCCTGGTCAATACGTTTCTGGCGATGCGCATCGATATCCGGACCCGTCGACCGATTCTCGCAAATAACACAGGTGGCCTGTCAGGACCGGCAATCAAGCCAATTGCGCTCCGCATGGTCCGTGAAGTCTATGACGCGGTCGCTATTCCGGTTGTGGGTATGGGTGGCATTGCTTCGGCGGAGGACGTCATCGAGTTCATGCTCGCCGGCGCCAGTGCGGTACAGATCGGCACCGCCCAACTCGTCCACCCTTATCTGCCTGTGGATATTCTGGCCGCTTTGCCCGGACTCCTGAAAGAATTAGGGTTCGAGCACATCCGTGACGTAACCGGTCAGCTGAAATTATATTAGGAGGAAATTATGGATATCGCAAAAGAACTTTTCCAGACAGAAGCCTTACAGGTCGCTCCCGCCGATCACCCGTTCTGGTATACCTCGGGACGCTTAGGACCGTACTTCATCAACACGCATTACCTATATGGAGGGAAGCAGGCAGCCGGTGACCTTCTGGCCAAAATCGACGATGCCCTGGCAGAC
>CAZJTS010000300.1:0-1202 GCA_964548975.1 uncultured Fastidiosipila sp. | reverse complement strand
TGCCTTGCCCACTACGGCCACAACCAAGCCTACCGACAGCTAATCGATATAGCGGCCAGGATGGTTGGCAAGGGCTACGATGCGATTTCCGGTGGAGAGAGGCGGGATTTCTTCTTCTCGTTCGCTCTGGCCGAGACGCTCGGCTTGCCGCATATCAGTATATTCAAAGACCTGCGTGCGGTGTGGACCGATGTGGGTTTCAAAGGGGCAAGGTGGCTGTCCGCCGGGGAGCTTGAGGGGCTCGGCGTGCTTCATGTGGCAGACCTGGTCACGGAAGCCTCGAGCTACACTCGTGCCTGGATCCCGGCCCTGCAAGCGCTGGGCGCTGACCTGACGCGCACGCTGGCCGTGGTGGATCGAAGCCAGGGGGGCAAAGAGATCCTGGCGGAAGCGGGGGTCGAGCTCCTCTCACTGATTGAGCTCGATGAAGCCTTCTTCGTTGCTGCGGTTGCCGCCGGGCAGATCTCTGCCTCACAGGCGGAAGGGATTCTAGCATTCCGACAGGATCCGCACGCCTATATGGCAGACTTTCTCGAAGGGCATCCATCGTTTATTGCGGAGGCTCTTGCGTCTGGCGGGAAAGATGCGGAACGTGCGAGGCGTGCGATCGCGGAGGGGTTTGCGGAAGAGGTCTAGGGGGCGTTCGTATCCGTCTGAATAAGGTAGCCATGTCCCTTCTTCAACTATTGGGTAGGTCAAGTGCACATAAGTTGAAATCCGTCCAGGGTAACATCTTCTCATTGTCTCTTTTTCAACTTTTGTGTAGTTCAAGTGTGCCTAAGTTGAAATCCGTCCAGGATGACAAGTTGTTCTGATTCGTTAAGCGAGTTGTTTTCCTGCTGAAAGCAACTGCCGATGCTTGAAATTCATCAGCAAATCTTGTAGTATAAGCAAGCTGATACGGAGAGCTGGTCGAGTTGGCTTATGGCACCGGTCTTGAAAACCGACGGAGGCTAATACCCTTCCGAGGGTTCGAATCCCTCGCTCTCCGCCACATTTTGTCCGGAAAGTGCCTGATTTCAGGCCTTCCGGGCATTTTTTATGCCATCAAACGAGAGAAAATCCGGCGATTATTTTGCTTTTTTTGAAAAACGTCTGTGAATGTCTGAGGGCTTAGAAAAAACTTAGGAAATCAGTCCCTGGAGACCAAAAAAGAGTATAAAAGAGCCGTGTCAGCACGTCTCTCTACAGATTTTTTGCAT
>CAZJTS010000299.1:0-2348 GCA_964548975.1 uncultured Fastidiosipila sp. | reverse complement strand
CTGAAAGTCGCTCTTCAATCATCCACTTTCTTCGAGGACTCGAGTTTCACCGACGACGATCGTCGTCATTACAAGGAGACTCTCAAGCAGTTCTCCAGCCTTCGCCAGCTGGTCAAGCAGGACGCTGGCGAGTCCGTGGACTACGACGACTACGTGGAGCAGGTCAAGAAGCTGCTGGATCGCCATGTGGTTGGTGTCGGTATCCAGGAAGCGGACGGGGCCTACGAAGTTAGCCGTATGGGAGCACAGCAGGCGCCAGAAGACTGGAGCGAGGACAAGACCCGCAACGAGACGGATATCATCAAGACTCGGGTCACCAAGATGATTGAGCAGGACCTCAAGGATGACCCTTACGCCCAGGAAGCCTTCTCGGCTCTTCTGCGCCAGGCCATCGAGGAGGCTGAGAAGCTGTTCGACCACCCCTTAAAACAATATCTTCTGTTCAAGGAGTTCGAGCAGCAGGTCAGCGAGCGCCGACTAGATGAACTGCCCGATGCTTTTCAGGGCAATCGGCATGCACAGGCGGTGTATGGTGTCTTCAAGCAGGCCTTGCCCAAGGTGCTGTCCAGTGACGATTCCCAGGTTCAGCAACTCTGGATCAATCTGGCATTCGAGGCCAGTGAGGTGGTCGACGACGCGGTAGCCGTTCACTCCATCAATCCGCAGAACATCGAAGCCGCAATACGCAAGCAACTGTTGCCGGTGGTATTCAGGCAGTGCAAGTATGTGGGCGCGGGCATGGATCAAGCTAAGCAGATCGTGGAGAGCATTGTTCAGATCACCCGAGTAGGGTTGGCAACATAATGAGCGTGATGATCGCTGATGCCGCACCCTGTGGTCGCGAGCTGTTTTTCCGTTATGGCGACGAATGTATCACCATCCGGCGCCTTGCCCGGTCCCCAGGCATCAACCGGGTGCTGATCAAGGTTCATCCGGATACGCGTGTCGAAGCCCTGGCCCCACGGGAAGCCAGTGACGATGAGGTGCTCGATGCCGTCCGGCAGCGGGCGCGGTGGCTCTATCAACAGCTGCGCCAGTTTCGCGCTCAGAATGAATACGTGATCCCGCGCCGCTATGTGAGTGGCGAAAGCCATTATTACCTGGGCAGGCAGCACCTTCTGAAAGTGATCGAGACGCTGACGGAGCGGCAAGGTGTCAAGCTGCTACGCGGTCGGCTGGAGGTGCGCATTCGCCATAAGCGGCCCGACTTGGTCAAACAGCTACTGACTCGCTGGTATCGGGAGCGTGCGGGTGAGGTGTTTGGGCGGCGGCTCGACGCCATGCTGGAACAGGCGCTCTGGGTCTCTGAGCGGCCACCGATGCGGGTGCAGGCCATGCAAACGCGCTGGGGAAGCTGCTCGCCTCAAGGGCGTCTGACGCTGAATCCGCACCTGGTGAAGGCGCCGCGGGAATGCGTAGATTACGTCATCCTGCATGAGCTGTGTCACATCGCGGAGCATAACCATAGCGAGCGTTTCTATCGCCTGATGGGGCAAGTGATGCCACAGTGGGAGGGCATCAAGGCCAGACTGGATGACATGGCAGGCCGGCTGATCGACTGAGGGAGGCAGGTATGGCGCACGGATGGGGTAAACCGGAGGCCGGGAAACACGGTCAGTTCCAGCGTCTCAGCGCGCAGGAGCTTCAGGATCTCCGTGATGAGATGCGTGTGGCGGGCCACTGGATGAAAGCGCAGCTCAGGAAGAAGCGACGAGGGCTCGTCAATCCGGAGAAGACACGCTAGGGGTTGCGGTGCGGGGGAAGAGGTCGGCGACCTCGATGCCGAGGGCTTCGCTGATCTGGTAGATCTTGGTCAGGGTGATGTTCTTCTCACCGCGCTCGATGTGGCCCATATAACTACGGTCCACCCCGGCCAGTGCCGCCATGGCCTCCTGAGATAACCCTTTGTTTTTTCGAAGCTCTCTGACTCTCTGGCCGAATGCCACCAGCTTCTCGTTCCGCATCTGTCCCGCTCCATCCAAAGGATGGAACTATCACGGCCCACTGCATACAATTCCACGGACTATGATTCCCATTTGGAGTAGCCTGGATGCAGTTGGAGATTCTCACTGATGACGAGCAGAACGCTCGCATCTGCGTGGACTACTGGCGACAAACTGAGGAAGGCGAGTTTGCGCTCAAGATACGCGAGATTGCGACCACTAATGGGATGAAGCCCCATGTGGTCAGCAAGTACGTCGAGCAGTACGCCTTCGTATGGCGGGAAGACATCTGCTGTGGGCGTTGCAAACAGCCGTACCGCTTTGGCACGCGCAGTCAATACCAGGAGCGTCGCTGGCTTCAGAATCGGGTCTGCAAAGCATGTATGGACGCTGAGCGCCAAGCCA
>CAZJTS010000298.1:0-2352 GCA_964548975.1 uncultured Fastidiosipila sp. | reverse complement strand
ACAACCTAAAGAGCATAAGATTGAAGAATAATATGGGCAATAGGGAAGGGGGATAATATAGCATTTAGTTATATGGAAAAATAATGGGTATTATGATAAAATTTAAAATATATGTTCATCGAGAAGGGCATTCGTGATTATTCCGGGGCTCTTTAAGCCACCTGTCCGGACTTTGAGAGCCATCATTCCGGAGAATGAGAGCCACATATTCCGGTAATTCAGAGCCACTTTAGGCTCTATTACATAGATTTCCTTTATACTGTAAGAACACATCTGTAGATGTGAATACAGTTAAAGGAGGTCACCATTATGACCAAATACCGAGAGATCCTTCGCCTGAAAAGCTTAGGATTCAGTGAACGGAACATCGCGCATAGTTGCGGTGTGTCCCGTAACACAGTTGCCAAGGTCGTCAAAAAGGCTGCGGAAATAAAACTTTCCTGGCCACTGGATCATGACATGACCGACAGCACACTTGAGGAAATGCTTTTCCCCAAGACAAAATCAGCAACCAATAAACGGATGCCTGATTATGACTACATCCGCAGAGAACTCCTGCGTAATGGAGTCAATAAGAAGCTCCTGTGGGTAGAATACTGTGAGGAATGCCGTATGAATGGCGAAGAACCTCTCATGTATTCCCAGTTCTGCTACTATATTCAGAAGGATGAAGAAAAACGCAGGGCAACCATGCACATCCCACGGAAACCGGGTGAGCAGATCGAAGTAGATTGGGCCGGTGATCCGGCACAGCTCATCGATCCAGACACCGGTGAGATCACGGAGGCGTGGATATTTGTAGGAGTCCTTACTTACAGCCAGTATGCCTTTGTAAAGGCATACCTGAACCAGAAGACAGACAACTGGATCAAAGCGCATATCCAGATGTTTGAATTCTTCGGCGGCGTTACACCGATGCTTATTCCTGATAACTGTTCTACGGCAGTGAATCATTCGAAAAGCGACTGGTATACGACCGCACTGAATACTACTTATCATGAGATGGCAGAACATTATAATGTCGCCATCCTTCCGGCAAGAGTCCGGAAACCCAAGGATAAACCAAATGCAGAAGGTTCCGTTGGTAAGATCTCCACATGGATCATAGCGGCCCTCCGCAATGAACAGTTTTTCTCTCTCGCAGAATTAAATGCTGCGATCCGTGAAAAGCTGGATGCCTACAATGCAAGAAAGTTCCAAAAGAAAGAATGCAGCAGGCTCAGTTTATTTCTTGGGGAAGAAAAGCCATTGCTGGCACCACTGCCTGCTACACCTTTCGAACTGGCTGAGTGGAAACAAGCCACTGTCCAGTTCAACTATCACATCGCAGTAGACAAGATGTACTACTCCGTGCCTTATCAGTATATCAAAGATAAGGTCGATGTGCGTATAACAGATACAACGATTGAAATATTTTATCATCACAGCCGGATTGCCTCACACCGCCGTCTCCATGGCAGGAGCGGCCAGTATTCTACGGTAACGGAACATATGCCGCCGGATCATCAAAAGTATCTGGAATGGAACGGCGACCGTTTCCGCAGGTGGGCAGATTCGATCGGAATAAACACAAGGAAAGCGGTTGATGCGATTCTTATCTCCGGCAGGGTGGAACAACAGACCTACAGAAGCTGTATGGGACTGTTGAAACTAGCTGAGAAGCATTCTCCCACAAAACTGGAAGAGGCTTGTAAAAGGGCGCTTCTTTACTCCAGGACACCCAGCTATAAAAGTATCAAAAATCTATTAGCTGCCATGAAAGAGAATCCCGAATCCGCATCTCAGGATTCGAATCAACTTTCATCAGGATCACAGGCACATGGCATTACCAGAGGTGCCAGATACTACGGAGGTAAAAGATCATGACCAATCAGAGTACCATTGATAAACTTATCGAGATGCGCCTGTCATCCATGGCAGATGCATTCCGGATCCAGATGAATGATTCTGCAATGAAGGAAGTTCCGTTTGAAGACCGCTTCGGCATGCTGGTTGATGTTGAGTATACAAACCGGAAAAACAACCGCCTGAAAAGGCTGATCCGTCAGGCAGAACTGGAGCAGCCAGACGCCAGCATCGCAGCCATCGACTATCAATCCGGCCGGAAGCTGAACAAAGCCTTGATCAGCCGTCTGGCAACCTGTGAATACATCTCAGAGTACCGCAACATTTTTATTACCGGTGCCACCGGAAGCGGTAAGACCTATATGGCATGTGCTTTCGGTATGGAGGCATGTAAACACTATTACACTGTGAAATATGTCCGCCTTCCGGATCTATTGCTGGATCTACAGGCAGCCAGGGATGCCGGTACATTTACCAGCGTGCTCAAGAAGTACACGAAACCAGTTC
>CAZJTS010000297.1:0-2357 GCA_964548975.1 uncultured Fastidiosipila sp. | reverse complement strand
CACCATGCCTTTCCTGGCCGATCTGACCATCCGCCATCCGGATAATGATAACGCGGAGCTGCTCTGGCACTGCGGTCCGTTCCCTTCATCACTGGCGAAAGAAGGGGCCGATAAAGCGATTATCGGCTGTCATGGCGCCTGGGAAATCAAGGGCGGCGACATCACGCTCTGTCGATTTGACGCGGCGAACGGACAGTATATGCTGTTTGCGGATGAATGCCGCGGAACCGACGGTCCGCCGACCGATGGCAATTATGTCTGGGTCGAGACGGATGACTGGGTCCGCTGGGAAAAGAAACTGATCTATGGGCCCTATATCCACCATATCATCGGTGCCCATGGCCACTATCGCGGGGTATTCGAAGAGGCGTGCCGCTATATGGACGTGACGCACGACCATCCCTGAGTGTATCGTCAGTCCCTGAAAGCCCATGATCATCAGGATATAACACAAACCCCCTGCCGGCACGTCAGCCGGCAGGGGGTTTTGTCTGTTCTATTTTCTGTCAGTCAGAGCTCAGCGATAGGCGAACTCTTTTTCCAGTTGTTCAACATACCAGTCAACGATGTCATCATAGCCAAGGCCTTTGGCTTTTTCGATCATGTCCGCTTTCACGGCATCAAATTCCGTCTGATCCTTGGCGAAGACCATTTTCCAGGAATTGGTCGTGATGATCGAGGAAATATTACCCTGGATCTGGCTCATGTCCTGCGACATGACTTCAGGTGCTTCATCCATGAACACAACTTTGTACACGGCCCTCGCGTCATTCTTTTCAAAATATTCACGTTCGGTCATAACACCAAAGTGCTCCTGCCAGTTTTGCTCGGCAGTCGTTGTCTTTTTTTCGAGCCAATCCGGCCACATATTGGAGTTGTAGTAGTAGCCGTTCGGTGAGAGCATGGCTTCCGCGTTCCAGGAGAAGTTGAGCTGGCACTGGCCATCAGCATATTCACCGCCGCCGAATTCTTCAGGAACAACCACAGAAGAGTCAAATTTCATCGAGACACCGAAGTCGGTCAGAACTGGGTGGCCGTCTTCGCCGTACTCCCAGGTCAATCCCTCAGGTCCATTGTTCATGGTCAGGAGCCCTTCCTCCGAGTAGCACCAGTTGATGAATTCGAGCAGACGTTCCGGATGATCCGCGTTCTTGCCGATCGTCAGCGTCCGGTTGCCGCCATAGGTGCTCATGCCATAGGAATAGACCTGCTGCTCTTTCATCGGAACCATCAACAACGCTTTACCTTCATTCATCCGGGTATCCGTGTTATAGCCGCGCAGCCAGGAGAACCATGAGAAGAAAACCTGTCCGTCCGTGATTTTATTCGACACATCGGAAAAGGTCTGTGAAATGGAGTCCGGATCCACCAGGCCCATCTGATTGGCGTCGAAATACATTTGCAGCGTTCTCAGATAGTAGCCTTCAGGATCGAGCAGATCCTGATATTTGTTTTCAGACGCGTGGTGCAGAACGAATCCGCCGGAATCGTCATTAAATCCATAGAGACAGGCAAACTGTTTGGCGTTCATCATGTGGGAGCCGTCCCAGTCATTCCAGAAAGAGAAGCCGTAGGTCGGCAGGCCTGAATCGGACAGCGGCGCCATCTCCTGCATCGATTTCAGAACATCCAGATAATCTTCCATTTCATTGATTTCTGGATAACCGAGTTCTTCATACAGATCCCATCTCAGATAAGGACCCCAGACCATGCTGATGCCTTCTGACGGGCCTTCGCTGTCATTGGACAGGTCGTGGCCGAGGCCGTACATGGCCTGGCCGCCACCGTAGGTTGCCTTATTATAGGCGATCGCGTCCTGATAATTGTCCGCGATATTCGGCGCGTCGGCAGCCAATCGGCCTTCTTCGTTCCAATCCAGCAGAAGACCGGCTTCAATCGCGTCCAGCATATTTTTCTCATCGTCACCGAAAACAATCAGATCGCCGAGATCACCGGTCGCCATCATCGCGGCGAACTTATTCTCGTCCAGATTTGAGGCGACAATATTGAATTCCAAATTGAATTTGTCCTTGGCGATTTTACCGAACCAGCCGCCCTGAAGACCGGCGTAATTGGATGTCATTGAAAAGGCATCCACCCGGTACAGCTCCTGTTCAGTTGTCGGATCGGGCGTTTCACCCGTCGTTGTTGTCCCGCTTGCGTCCGGCGTACCTGTTGTTCCGTCGGTTGAGCAGGCCACCATTGCCATCACCATAATCATGGCAATCGTCAGCGCTAGAATCTGTTTCCACTTCATCATACATCATCCTCCTAAAATATTTTTGTTAACCCTTTACCGCGCCGATCATAATACCTTTGACAAAAAAACGCTGGAAGAAGGGGTAGACAAACAAGAT
>CAZJTS010000296.1:0-2367 GCA_964548975.1 uncultured Fastidiosipila sp. | reverse complement strand
ATATTGGTCGGTGTTTGAACCCGTCTGTGCTGAGCTGGAGAAGCGGGGCATAGAAGCCTTGTATCTCACGTCCTCCGAGGATGATCCTGCCCTGAAGGCAGAATTTCAGCATCTGAAGGCGGAATATATCGGCTCCGGGAAAGCGATGTTTAAGCGCTTGAATACGCTCGATGCGCAGATCGTGCTGTCGAGCACGCCCAGTCTGGATGTCTTTCAGTGGAAGCGCTCACCTTTTGTCAGCACTTATGTTCACATACCCCACGCGGCCAGTGATTTGACCGTATATAGAATGTTCGGTTTGGACTACTACGATACCGTTTTGCTGTCAGGGGCGTATCAGGAGAAGCAGATCCGGCAGCTTGAAGCGTTGCGGGATTTGCCGGCCAAAGAACTGGTGTACATCGGTATCCCTTATATGGATCGCATGGAGGAGAGACTGGAGCGAGAGCCTCTCGAAAACAACAACAATCAAACGAACCCCGAAACAGAAGTCCTCTTGGCACCTTCCTGGGGGCCTAACAGTATTTTGAACCGCTTCGGGAGTGAGGCAATTCGGGCGTTGCTCGATACAGGCTATAAGATTACCGTCCGGCCGCATCCGCAGTCTTTCCGTTCCGAACAGGCGCTCATGGACCAGCTCATGGCCGAGTTCCCTGAGAGTGACCGGCTTTCCTGGAATCGGGATACGGATAATTATGAGATCTTGAAGCGCTCCTCGATTTTGATCTCGGATTTCTCAGGCGTGATTTTCGATTATGCGCTGGTATTTGATAAGCCGGTTATCTACGCGGATACTACTTTCGATAAGGCACCTTACGACTGCTGGTGGTTGGAGGATGAACTCTGGACGTTCGAAGCGTTGCCGCGCCTGGGCGAACAGCTCCAGCAAAAGGATTTGCCCCGCATAAAAGCAGTGATCGATCACTGCCTGACGGATCCCAGCTACAGTAAGAACCGGGAGCAGCTGCGTCAGGAGACTTGGCGCCATAGAGGTCAGGGTGCCGTGCGCACCGTGGACTATCTGGAGCAGAAGCTGGCTGAGCTAAATCAGCCGGTTGAGGAGGGTGTAGGCGATTATGTCACCGGCTAGCATTCTCGATAAATTAACGATCAAGCCTCTGGAGATGCTCTTCGAGGTGATTTTCTCGTGGGCCAGTCAGCTCACGGCGAGTCCCGGTCTGGCGATCATTATCCTCAGTCTGGTGATGAATACGCTACTCTTGCCCCTGTACCGGCGGGCGGATCAGATTCAGGAAGAGGAGCGTTTGCTGAACCAAAAAATGCAGCGCGGTATCCGGCACATCAAGCAGACCTTCAAAGGCGACGAAGGCTTCCTGATGCTTCAGACCTATTATAGGCAGAACAATTATAAGCCCGGCTATGCTTTGCGCGGCTCCTTGCCCTTGTTTCTGGAGGTGCCTTTCTTCATTGCTGCTTACCGCTTTATCTCTGGGATGACACTGCTGAATGGACAGGCCTTCGGCCCAATAAGGGATCTGGGCAGCCCGGACGGCGGACTTAGCCTATTCGGGCTCACCATCAACGTGCTCCCGATCCTGATGACGGCGATCAATATTCTCTCCGGCATTCTCTACACGAAGGGCAGCCCGCTCCGCACGCGTATCCAGCTTTACGGCATGGCCGCGGTCTTCCTGGTGCTGCTCTATAACTCACCCGCCGGGCTCGTGCTCTACTGGACATTGAATAATCTCTATTCTTTGGCCAAAAACCTGGTCACCAGACTTCTGCCGCAAAAGCCGGAGGAACAGCCCGTTCAACGCAAGGCCGAGGCCAAACCCACCTACTTCTGGGGCAGCAGCATTCTGTTGACCTTGCTCCTGGGCGTCCTGATCCCTTCATCGGTCATGCAGTCTTCGCCCGAAGAGTTCCAGCTGAGTCATGTCGCGCGGACGCCCTTGTTTTATTTGGCCGCTACCTGCCTCGTCACGGCGGGGCTGTTCATGGTGTGGTTCGGGGTCTTCTACGGCTTAGCGGACCGCAAGCGCAAGCGACTGATCGGCATCATTCTCTGGATCGGTTGCGGGATAGCGTTCGTGAATTATATGGCTTTCGCCACGGATCTCGGGACCTTGTCGCCGGCGCTTCACTTCGACAATTTATTGCAGTTCACACCCTGGCAGATCGTGATCAATCTCGGCGTGCTGGGCGTGGTTTCTCTACTGCTCTTACTGATCTATCGAAAGCGGCAGGCGTTCGTGCCGGTGCTGCTCGCTGCGGCGATCGTTGCTGTTTCCGTGATGTCGATCGTCAATATTCGGGATATCCGGGCTGCGGGCGGGAGAACTCCGGAGATGGTACGAAACGAAGCCAGTATTCCTCTGAGCCGCGACGGCCGGAATGTCATCG
>CAZJTS010000295.1:0-2371 GCA_964548975.1 uncultured Fastidiosipila sp. | reverse complement strand
GTAGACTTGATAGCCCGCGGCGCTGAACCCCCTGGCTAGATACTCGCCGATTCCGCGGGCACAACCCGTTATAACAGCAGTTTTCATCTTCAGTTCTCCTTAAAAGTTTGCTTCTATTATAGAGGAATAAGCGCGTGGAGAACTCGGATTATGCTGCACGAATCCCTTGCTTGTATGTATACGCGCGCAATCGTCTTATACTTCTCAGCCCTCCAGAGGCGTGCTATAATAAATAACTAATAATTAGGTAATTTATGTCCTGCGATTGAGCAGTGATTCGGCGGTACAGCGCTGCCGATACGAGGATAAAGATGAACGAGAAGAATTTTCAGCGCCCCCAATCCAGCGGTGACGTTAAGAAGCCCACGCCAGTATCGTCATCACCGGCTGGCCAGAAGCCTGTACCGCAGCGTGCTCCAGGTACGAACCACAGCCAGGCTCCCGTCAGCGGCAAGCGTCCGCCGGCGAAGCCTTCTCCGGCTGCTGCCCCTCGTAAAGCATTCGATTTCACGAGTGCCCTGCCCAGCTTGACCGAGAAGCGCAAGGCGTACGACAGCGAACGCAACGAGCGCCTCCGGAAGCGTGAACTTTATCGAATCAAGCGAAGTGTTCGCAAGCGTGTTTCCGGCAAGCCTGATATCCCTAATTCCGACATTACCGTACCGGGCATTCTGGGCAAATTCGCGGGCAAGGCGGCTTTGCTCCTGATTATCATTATCCTTGTCTCCGTCATCTTTGTCGGCGGCACAGGCATCGGCATCCTGGTCGGCTACATCTCTACTGCAACCGAGATCCCGAACGAACTCTTTACAATCACGGAGCAGACTTCGTACATTTATGACTCGAATGGCACTCCCATCGCGACCCTCACCGGCACCAGCAACATAAATCGCGAGCTGGTCCCCTATTCCGAAGTGTCTCACACCTACATCGATGAGGCATTCATGGCAATTGAAGACCGCTCCTTCGAAACGAATATCGGCATCGATCCGCGCCGTATCATTAGCGCTGTCGTCAATACCGTCACCAGCTCCGGTGACTCGTCGCACGGCGGTTCCACGATCACACAGCAGACCATCAAGATGCTGACCGGTGACGATGAGGTATCGTACCAGCGCAAGGTGCAGGAATGGTACCGCGCGGTCAAACTTACAGAGCAGTTGTCGAAGTCTGAGATCATGAGTCTCTATCTCAACCTCGTACCCATGGGGAACAATTACGTCGGCATTCAGTCGGCAGCCAAAGCCTATTTCGGCAAAGAGGCCAGTCAGCTGAACCTGGCAGAATGCGCGCTTTTGGCCGGTATACCGAAGAGCCCTTCCTCCTACAATCCCCGCACGGAGCTGGGCCGCAAGAATGCGCAGAGACGTCAGCGCGTGGTACTTCAGGCCATGCTCGATGAGAACGTCATTACCGCCAGACAATTCGAAACCGCGATGAATTTCGAGCTCGTTTACAATCAGGAAGAGGTTCAGTTATCCGGTTTGTACATCAATTCCTATTTTGAGGAGTACACCATTTCTCAAGTTACACGTGATCTCATGGAGAAGAAGGGTTATTCCGAGAACGTGGCCTACAAGATGGTCATGAACGGCGGCCTGCAGATTTACACCGCCCAGGATACCGTTGCCCAACAAAGCCTGGATCAGATATTCCTTGACGAAAATATGTTTCAACAGAATCCCGCCGACTATGTGAATTCGCCGGAGCTCCCGGAGGCTGGAGTAATTCTTCTCGACAATCAGAATGGTACCATCGTCGCCATGCAGGGCGGTTTTGGCCCCAAACGCGCGAACCTCGTTCTGAATCGCGCTACGAACATTCGCCGCTCACCCGGTTCTTCCATCAAGCCCCTGGCTGTCTACGGCCCAGGACTTGAGCTGGATATTCTAACCGGGGCAACCATTATCAAGGACGAGAAATCCTACCTCGATCCACAGAATCCCACCGCCATCTGGCCGACAAATGCCTACAACGGCTTTCTCGGCAACATGAACGTGATTGACTGCGTCAAGCGCTCGAACAACGTTCCTGCAGTCAAAGCACTTAATGAAGTCGGCGTAGCCAATGCGAAATACTTTCTTAAGCAGATGGGTATCGACCTGACCAATGACCCCGTGCAACTCTCTCTGGGCACCGGCGGTCTTACCTATGGTACCTCACCTCTGCGTCTCGCCAACGCCTTCATGACATTCCCGAACGGAGGCCTCTATTCTGAGGCGAAATCCTACACCAAGGTTCTGGACAGCAACGGCACAGTTCTGCTGGAGCACAAGCCTGATTACACCCAGGTCTTCGATCCCGAGGCAGCCTATATGATGACATCTATCATGGAAGATGTACTCCTGGGTTCCACAGGCGGCACCGGTCA
>CAZJTS010000294.1:0-2377 GCA_964548975.1 uncultured Fastidiosipila sp. | reverse complement strand
TTCCTGAGGAGGTGTTTCATCAGAAATCAGCCTCCACAGGGACCCGTTCGGACTCAGGAAACTGAGTATCGTAGAGATCTTTATAATGTCCATCACGCAGGATCAGTTCGGGGTGGGTCCCGCGCTCCGTGATCCGCCCGTTTTCTAGGACCAAAATCTCGTCTGCCGCTAGGATGGTGGACAGGCGATGCGCGATAACGATGCTCGTTCTGGATTTTAGTAGTGGCTCGATGGCATCTTGAATCAGGCGCTCCGAGATGGAGTCCAGGGCGGAGGTGGCTTCGTCGAAGATTAGGATGGCGGGGTCTTTTAGTAGTACACGGGCGATCGAAATTCGCTGTTTCTCTCCGCCGGAGAGCTTGAGACCACGGTTACCTACCAAGGTGTCCAGACCTTCGTGCTGACGGATAACGAAGTCGTAAATATTGGCTTTGCGACAGGCGTCGAGCAGTTCGTCCTCGGTGGCATCGGGTTTAGCGTAGAGCAAATTCTCTCGGATACTGCCATTGAAGAGGTAGGTGTCCTGCGAAACGATGCCGATAGATTGGCGCAGATATTTGAGATCTAATTGGCGGAGGTCGATGCCGTCGATTTCGATGCTGCCTTCATCGACGTCGTAGAGACGTGCGAGCAAGTGAATGATGGTGCTCTTACCGGAGCCGGAGCTGCCGACGAGGGCCAGACTTTGGCCTTGGGAAAGCGTAAAGTTTATGTCGCTGAGGATCGGCCTCGCAGGGTCGTAGGCGAAACTGACGTCGCTGTAGCGGATCTCACCGGCACGCCGGGTAGGGGTGATGGCGTCGGGACTGTTCTCGATTTCGACCGGCAGATCGTAATAGTCGAAGATGCGTTTGAATAGCGCCATAGAGCGAATCCAGTCGACCTGAATGTTCAGTAGTGAGTTGACCGGGAAATACATTTTGCCGAGCAGTGCGACCATGACGGTGATATCACCGACGGTAAGATCCGAGCCGTAGCGGATGATCAGGATGCCGCCGACGAGGTACAACAACATAGGTCCAATACTCGAAAAGGTCGTAATCACGACGCGGAACCAGCGACCGGCCATGCGTTCGCGGATATTCAGGGAAATGATTTTGCGGTTTCTGGACTCGTAGCGGGAGTACTCGTAGTCTTCTTTGGCAAAAAGTTTCATAAGTAGTTGGCCACTCACTGAGAGGGTTTCCGTCAGGACTTCGTTGATCTCGTCCGTGTTGGCTTGCGCTTCACGCGTCAGGTTCCAGCGGGTTTTGCCGGCTTTCTTCGTAGGAATGACGAAGAGCGGAATCACGAGGATGCCGACGACGGCCAAAACCGGGTTTCGCTGAAACAATGCCAGCACTGCGAACACCAGGGTAATGCTGTTGGAGAGGATGGACGTGAGCGTGCCGGTCATGACGGACCTGACGCCGTCGATGTCTCCGGTCATGCGGGTCAGGACATCGCCTTGCTTATTGCCGGTGAAAAATCCGTGGGACATCATCTGAAGATGTTTATACATGCGGTTACGCATGTCGAAGGTGATGTGCTCGGCAATCCAGGTATTGAGGTAACTTTCGCCGACCCCCAGCAAGTTCGCACCGAGCAAAACACCGAAGGACAAGAGGATCAGCTGAATGAGACGCGGCAGATTACGGCCGATGAGACCTTCGTCAATAATCTGACCTGTAAGCAGCGCCGGCCAAAGATTCAGAATCGATGTAGCTGCGATGGCCAAAAGAACCAGCAGCATCTGTTTCCAGTAGGGACGGAGAAATCCGGCGACGCGGCTGAGTAGGGCACGCGTGACTTGGGGGCGATTTTCTTTTTCTTCTTCGGTGAGGAACGCCTGCCCCATGCGCCCACCGGGCCTAGGGGACATTAAGCATCCTCCGCGCGGTGTTCGAGACCGTCGCCGAGTTTCTGGGCTAAGCGGGTAAATTCTGCGATTTCCTCAGGTGATAAAACGGAGGCAATCTCAGATTCCAGCCCCTGGCGAAGCTCAGACATTTCTTCGACCCGGGCTTTGCCCTGATCCGTAATACTCAGCAGAATGATCCGCTGATCAGCAGGATTTTTATAGCGTTTGATAAGTCCTTCTTCTTCGAAAATCGCCAGACGCTCATTGAGCGATGATGTGCGCATGCCGAGCAGATCGGCCAATTGGCGCGATGAAATATCCGGCTGATTAAGGATGGATTGAAGCAAGCGATAAGCGCCACGGCCGCGACCTCTTCTGATGTTCTGTTTGTCTTTCAGAGTTCTGGCGGAGTTCCTGCGCAGTAAGCGCATCACCCGATCCAGGGAATTAAGTAGTGTTGTGTGTGTTTTCAATGAGTCTCCTTTTCTGACAGGTACCTGTGTGATTTGCTCAAATTATAAAACAGGTACCTGTAGA
>CAZJTS010000293.1:0-2391 GCA_964548975.1 uncultured Fastidiosipila sp. | reverse complement strand
CAGAGAAACCGGCATCACGAAGACCACGAGAACGGAGATAATCCAGAAGCTTCATCCCGCTCAGTTTTTCGGCGAGGTTGGCGAGCACGTGACTCGCTGAAGTGTCGTAGGCAAATACTGTCCCCGGTGCGTGGTCGGGTGGGGTAAGGAAAAAACTGTCGACCCAGGGCACTGTCGGGTCGGCCTTGTAGGTGGTGCTCTTGTGGCAGGTCTCCATACAGAGCATGTCACGAAGAGTGAGTGCAGCCAGCCAGGGGTGGGGAGCCTCAGTTTGAGCAGCGATTTCATTTCCAGCGCCTACTTCAGGCTCACAGAATTCGGGGTAATGCTTTAGCAACGGATCTTCGAGTGTGAGTTTGCCTTCGTCGGCCAGGCAGCCGATCGCGAGTGCGGTGAAGGATTTCGAGACCGAGTACATGCGGTGGAGGTCTGTCGGTGCAAGTTCCGTCACGTGGTTTTCGGCGAGCAACTCAGTGCCCTTACCGAGGAGGACGGAATGAACATTAAGACCTTCATTCTTGAGGTGCTCTAAGAAACCTATCCAAGCACTGTATGAAACACCTGCATCCTGAAATTTCTTGCGGGGGTCGCTAGCCATGTTCTCCTCCAACCAATACTTGGATAGGTTCACAAATGAACCTATCCAAATCACAACTTAAAACAACCTAAACTCGGGCTTCAAGATCGCCTCTTGCCGGGCTGCCTCGAAACAGAGGTCGATCAGCTGCATGACGTAGAGGTTCTCCTCGGGCAGCACGAACGCCTCAGCGCTCCCCTCAATAACCTCTAGGAAATTCCGATAGAACTCGGCCCATTCGGTTTTGACCACAGGCAGCTCCAGAGTTTCCTCGCTTTTGTGGGTGCGCGGCGCCATGGTCTTGGTAGGGCCGGCGGCGGTGTAGAGGATTTCGTCTTCCCAGACGACGGTTTTGTCCTTGGTGCGGACGATGCGGCCGACCGCATCCCAGTTCTCCACGACAGCGGAGCCGTCCTCGCCGCGCAGAATCCAGCGCGGCTCGTTGACGAAGGCATTGGTGTCGACTTCGATCCGCGCCGAAACGCCGGAAGGGAAGCGGAACTCACAGTAGAAACGCTCGTCGACACCGGTTTCGGGCAACAAATGCATCGTCGCGTATACAGATTCAACGTTTTCACGCAACAGCATGATTACCTGATCGATCAGGTGAACGCCCCAGTCGAGCAGCATGCCGCCGCCGGCTTCCTTATGGGTCCGCCAGCCGACCGGAATGCCCCGGGAGCCGAGGACCTTGGAAGAGATCAAATAAGGTTTGCCGAGGCGATTCTCGGCGAGCAGTTGCTGGACGATGCGGTAGTCCATGTCCCAACGCCGGTTGTGGTGGACGGAAAAGTGGCGACCGGTTTCGGCCTTGACCCGGATAACCTCTTCCATCTCGGAAGCGTTCATGGTGACAGGTTTTTCGCAAACGACATGCTTACCTGCCTTCAGCGCCAGCAGGGAGTAGAAGGCGTGGAAATTGTTCGTACACGCGACTAACACTATGTCGATCGCAGGATCCGCGAGGAGCGCTTCGTAAGTGTCGTAGACGTGGAGGCCGGCGGCTTTGGCCACCTCCTGACGCTCCGGGACGATATCGTAAGCGCCGTGGACGGTAATCTCAGGCACCTGCGAGAGGTTCCGGTGATGCCACTCGGCCATGCCGCCATACCCAATGATGCCTAAACGGTATTCTCTCGGCATGGCTCAATCCTTTCTTTTCAGCCACTCGTCGAAGAAAACGGGCTTCCTCAGACGGGCGGATTCGTAGATGGCTTCGAGGATGCTGGTCACGATGAGGGCCTGCTCGGGGAGAACGTAGGGCGCCTCGCCGGCTTCGATGGCCTCATAGAAAGCGCGGCATTCGCGGATCGAGGGGGTCTCGGTTTCCTTGCCGACGAAGTAGTCGACGCCGCCCTTTTTCAGATAGGGTTCCCAGCTGATCATGCGGCCGTTGCGCTCGCCGTTGATGCGGAGGCCGTCAGTCATGTCGGCGCCCGCTTTTGTGCCGGCCAAAACACAGGACGCCTCCTGTGTATCCAGCAGATTGATGGCCCAGCTGGTTTCCAGACTGATGGTGGCACCGTTCTTCATGGTAATAAAGCCGAAAGCAGAGTCCTCAACGGTGAACTTCTCAGGATCCCAGGGCCCGAAACTGTTGGCTGAATTGGGATTGTCACCAAGCTTGCGATAGGAATTGCCGACGACGTAATCGACCTCGTAGTTATCCATGAGCCAAAGGGTGAGGTCGAGCGCGTGAGTTCCGATATCTATCAAGGGACCGCCGCCTTGCGCTTCGGCATCGAGGAAAACACCCCAGGTGGGGACGGCACGGCGGCGTAGCGCCAACGCACGAGCGTAAGAGATTTCACCCA
>CAZJTS010000292.1:1982-2404 GCA_964548975.1 uncultured Fastidiosipila sp. | reverse complement strand
ATAACTCGGATATTTGTCCCCAGAACCCCGAATCGTGGCAAAATTCCGAGTTGTGTGGCCCTTCCCCTCCGAAAAACGTCAAATATGTCCACTCGACCCTCTAGTCTGGCCAAAAATTGCGAAAGTGTGTGCTCGCGGGCTTGGAATATCGGAATACTTGTCCAACGCTCCCCCAGACCGGGACAAAACTTCCAGTCTCGCGCCTTAAGCTCTTCCCAAACGCCAAATTCACCCCCCGCGCCCCCCGCGGCCCACCACCACCAATCACGCCGCGCCCGCGCCCCTGCGTCCGTGCGGCCCCTACCAATCCCGCCGCCCGCCGCTCAAAGAGCGCCGAACTATGCTTGACGTGGTAGAATAGACATGTATGCGGATAGCTGGAAACCCGCGCAGAATTCTGATAACACAGATCCTGCTTGGCC
>CAZJTS010000292.1:0-1882 GCA_964548975.1 uncultured Fastidiosipila sp. | reverse complement strand
CCCGCAAGATCCTGATAACACAGATCCTGCTTGGCCCCCGCAAGATCCTGATAACACAGATCCTGCTTGGCCCCCGCAAGATCCTGATAACTCAGATCCTGCGCGGCCCCCGCAAGATCCTAATAACACAGATCCTGCGCGGCCCCCGCAAAATCCGCAAAATTCAAACAGAGCAAGGAGAAATCCGATGAAATTACCGAATTACCACGAGGATCCCAAAGTGTTTCAGGTCGGTGCCACCCAGGCCCATGCGTACTTCGTACCTTTTGCCTCTGAGGCAAAATTCGCGGCGGCAGTCAAAATGGCTGAGTTCACGCCGTTGCTTGACGTGAGGCGTTATTCCGACCGGGTGCAGATGCTGAACGGCAACTGGAACTTCAAGTATTTTTCCTCTGTTGCCGAGGTGCCGGACTATTTCGGCGAAGGCATGCTGTCCGCTGTGAATAACCTCACCACCATTCCCGTGCCCTCCTGCTGGCAGAATCACGGCTTTGACCGACATCAGTACACGAATATCAACTACCCTATCCCTTTTGATCCGCCGTTTGTGCCGGAAGAGAACCCTTGCGGCGCTTACGAGACGGTTTTCCACGTCGAGGAAGAGCAGCTGGGCGAGCGGGCGCTGCTGAACTTCGAGGGTGTAGACTCCTGCATTTACCTCTGGATCAACGGCGAGTTTGCCGGCTACAGCCAGGTGTCGCATGTCACGGCGGAGTTTGATATCAGCGGCTATCTCGTCGAGGGGGATAACCTCCTGCAGGCCCTGGTGCTCAAATGGTGCGACGGCACCTACCTGGAAGATCAGGACAAGTTCCGGATGTCGGGGATTTTCCGTGATGTTTACTTGATCTGGCGTCCGGAGCAGCACATCACCGATTACGTGATTCACCAGGTGTGGGGTGACGATCTGGATACGGTGTCTATCAAGGTCGATGTCACCTGGAATACCTCCGAGGACGGCGAGCTGATTCTGGAGCTCTATGACGACGACGGCGAGCCTGTTGAGCGTTTCCAGGCCGGCGATGAGCTGGTCATCGACAGACCCGTGCTGTGGAACGCTGAAGAGCCGAATCTCTACACTGTCCGTTTTTTGGCAGGAGGAGAGATCTTCGAGCAGAAGGTCGGTTTGCGCAAGGTCGAGGTCCGGGGTGATACGGTCTTCTTGAATGGCCAAAACATCAAGTTTAAGGGCACGAACCGCCACGATTCTGACCCGGTGACGGGCTTTACGATCAGCCGCGAACAGCTGCTGCAGGATCTGCGCCTGATGAAGGAACACAACATCAACGCCATCCGCACCTCGCACTACCCCAACGCGCCCTGGGCCTACGAGCTCTACAATCAGCTGGGCTTCTATGTGATAGACGAGGCGGATGTGGAAATGCACGGCGTCGTGCCTCTTTATGGCTCGGATTTTGCCCGCGGTCAGGTCGATCCCGAACACACGGTGGCGGAGTCGTACTCTTTCCTGGCTTCTCAGGAGATTTTCGTGGAGGCGGTGGTGGATCGCGTCCAGCGAATGGTTCTGCGTGACCGTAACCAGTCTTGTATTGTCATCTGGTCGATGGGCAATGAGGCCGGCTATGGGCCTGGTTTCGAGCAGGCTTTGGCCTGGACGAAGGCCACTGACCCGAGCCGTCTCACCCAGTACGAGAGCGCGAATTATCAGCTGCCTTACTACAATTCAGACCTCAAACACCTGGACTTCGTGTCGCACATGTATCCGTCCTTTGACCAGCTTGATGAGTATATTCAGCGCGAGGAGGAGGGCAAGAAGCCTTATGTCCTGATCGAATTCATCCATGCTATGGGCAATGGCGCCGGTGACGTGGAAGGGTATATGCAGCGCATCTTCCACAATGACTGCATGAGCGTCGGATTT
>CAZJTS010000291.1:0-2439 GCA_964548975.1 uncultured Fastidiosipila sp. | reverse complement strand
GACGAATGGCAAATTGCGCCTAAGCTGTGGGATGCCATTCGCTTTGAGGTGGATCAGAGGAAGGCTTTTGGCCAGTTTATTCTCACCGGCTCCTCTGTTCCTCCGGATAACAAGGAAATTATGCATACAGGTACCGGGCGTTTCACGCGCCTCAAAATGCGGACGATGAGTTTGGCTGAATCAGGCGAATCCACTAGATCGGTTAGCTTGGGAGCATTGTTTGAAGCACCTGAACAAATCATTGCTGAGAATCCCCTAACTCTGAATGATATCGCTTATCTCACCTGTCGGGGCGGCTGGCCTATGGCTACGTATCTTGAGGGGAGGCCGGCGTTGAGTCAGGCTTTCGATTACTTTGATGCGGTCGTTCGAGAGGATGTTTCACGCGTCGATGAAGTCAATCGCAACCCTGAATTAGTCAGTCGCCTGATGCGTTCTTACGCGAGACATCAGGGGAGCCAGGTCTCTCTTACGGCGTTGCGGGACGATATTGCCGCTAACGAGGCGTCCGCGCTCGATCCCCAGACCCTATACTCATACATCAATGCCTTAAAGAAGATCTTTGTTATTGAAGACATGCCTGCCTGGAATCCCAACCTGCGCTCCAAAACCGCCATTCGCACATCAGATACGAGATTTTTTGTAGATCCATCGATAGCCACGGCCGCGCTGGGTATTGGACCGGGTGACTTGCTGAACGACCTGAATACCTTCGGCTTGCTGTTTGAAACACTCTGCATCCGAGATCTCAGAGTATATGCGGATCTGCTGGATGGTCAGATTTACCACTATAGAGATAAGAACGGTCTCGAATGCGATGCGGTGATTCATCTGCGTAACGGCTCTTATGGCTTAGTTGAAATCAAGTTGGGTGGTGAACCTCAAATTGAACAGG
This sequence comes from uncultured Fastidiosipila sp., assembly GCA_964548975.1. Classification (GTDB taxonomy): domain Bacteria; phylum Bacillota; class Clostridia; order Saccharofermentanales; family Fastidiosipilaceae; genus JAAYZH01. Next base: position 1,544 of record CAZJTS010000291.1, on the reverse strand, counting down.
CCGCCCGGACACTCCAGAAACTTACCGACCGCATAGATCACACAAAGATGAAGAAACCGGCATTCCGGATGGTATTGACGGCAGCCACGGCTTTGGCCTACAAGCGACCGGACAATGTCTACGTGGTTCCTGTCGGCTGCCTCACATACTGATATGTCTGACGAAAAACTATCCAAAACCCGCGCAATTGAGCTATGGGACCTAAATCTACTGGACGATCAGGAACCCGGCTCGATCGAAACACTTTGCTTCATTCACCACTACCTATTTCAGGATGTGTTTAGTTTCGCCGGCCAGCTCCGCGACGTAAATATCGCTAAGGGGAATTTTCGCTATGCTTCAGTTCTCTATCTCGAGCCCGCGATTCGCGAAGTGTGTTCGCTGCCCCAGAGCTCGGTGGAAGAGATCATTCACAAGTATGTTGAGATGAATGTGATCCATCCTTTTCGGGAAGGGAATGGCTGCGCAATGAGAATTTGGCTGGATCACATGTTTAAGGAACTGAGCCTTTGTGTTGACTGGGCCAAAATCAAGAAAGCGGACTATCTTTCTGCCATGGAACGCTCCCCGGTGAATACGCTCGAAATAGAACACCTTCTGGCTCGGGCATTGACCGATGAAATCCATGATCGTACGGTATATATGAGGGGAATTCAGCAGTCTTATGCCTATGAGGACCAGAAGGCCTTTGATATTACTGAGCTGGATTCGGCTGAGAAGAACTAGCCCTTACTGAAGAACCACTCTCCATAACCGATCTTCCGCAAATACTCCGCACTAATCCTGAGCGATTCGTAGACATCGCGCCCGTAGGTCGTGTCCTGCTCGATGATGAAGTACTTGGCCCCCTGAGCCAGACCTTCTTCAATAATGGCCGGCATATCGAGGTTGCCTTCGCCGAGCTCCGCGAACTGAACGATCGCAGCCACCTGCTCGCTCCAGCGCTTCCCGCGTTCCTCCGGCGTCTCCCCTGCTCTTTCTTCCAGCGGGGCCACAGGCACAATCCGGAAATCCTTCAGGTGCAGCAGATCCACGCGCCCGCCGAATCCCTTCAGGTACTCCACAGGATTTTCACCGCCGCGCTGCACCCAATGAACATCGATCTCAAACCCGATCTGCTCGGACTCATCACGAATGATATCGAGCAGATAACGGCCGTCATATTTGCAGAACTCGAAGTGGTGGTTATGGTAGTAGAGGCTGATGTCATGCTCGGCCAAAGCCGCCGCCTGCGCCTCCATCTTACTGACGAATTCCAGCGCTGTCTCCTTCGACGCCATGAACTCCACCGGCAGCATGCCGACCCGGAGATAGTGGCAGTCGAGGGTCCGGCAATCGTTAATGATTTTGTCGAAGTCATTGGCCAGACTGTCCTGATTCGAGCCCTCAAGTGCGGCGCTCATCGCAATGACCTTGATATCGAACTCGGCACAAGCATCCTTAATCTCGGCGACAGTTTCCGGAGTCATCGGAATCTGAGACATTTCTACGGCGTGATAGCCGAGCTCAGCTAGGCGCCGGAACACCTCGCGCGCGCCGTGCGC
>CAZJTS010000290.1:0-2441 GCA_964548975.1 uncultured Fastidiosipila sp. | reverse complement strand
CGCGGACGAGCTGAGCCGTCGTCTCGAGGTCGGGATCGCCGCAGGTGATGAAAGGTATGAACGCCTTGCCATTCTTGAACGCTTCACTGATTTTACTCATGGATCGTCTCTCCTCTGTAGCGTGCGATGGCGGCGCAGTCTTTGTCGCCCCGGCCGGATAGGGTAATGACGAGGATCTGGTCTTCCAGCTCGCCGGCAATCTTACGCGCGTGTGCGACGGCATGCGCGGATTCAATCGCCGGAATGATGCCCTCCGTCCGCGCCAGATACTCGAAAGCTTCAACGGCTTCTTCATCCGTTACCGGTACATATTCAGCGCGACCGAGGTCGTGGAGCTCAGCGTGTTCCGGCCCGATGCCGGGGTAATCGAGCCCGGCGGAGATGGAGTAGACCGGAGCAATTTGGCCAAACTCATCCTGGCAAAAGTAGGATTTCATACCGTGGAAAATGCCCACCCGACCGGTCGCTATCGTCGTCGCCGTCTCGATCGTATCGACCCCGCGCCCCGCCGCCTCGCATCCGATCAGGCGGACGGACGGATCATCGATGAAATCATAGAAACTGCCGATGGCATTGGAGCCGCCACCGACACAGGCGATTACCGCATCAGGGAGCCGCCCTTCGGCTTCCAGGATTTGGGCGCGAATCTCCCGCGAAATCACCGCCTGAAAATCCCTCACCAAAATCGGGAAAGGGTGCGGGCCCATCACAGAGCCGAGGCAATAATGGGTGTCCTCGATGCGCCCGCTCCAGACGCGCATCGTTTCGGAAACCGCGTCCTTCAGCGTGGCCGTGCCCGACGTCACCGGCACCACTTCCGCGCCCAGGAGGCGCATGCGATAGACATTCAGCGCCTGCCGCTCTGTGTCCTCCTGGCCCATGTAGATCACGCATTCCATGCCCAGCAGGGCGGCCGCTGTCGCCGTGGCGACCCCGTGCTGGCCGGCCCCGGTTTCGGCGATGAGGCGGGTTTTGCCCATTTTTTTGGCCAAAAGGGCCTGCCCCAACACATTATTAATCTTGTGCGAACCCGTGTGGTTGAGATCCTCGCGCTTCAGGTAAATCTTCGCGCCGCCAAGATCCTTGGTCATCTTGCGGGCGAAGTAGAGCTTGGACGGCCTGCCGGCATAGTTGTTCAACAAATCGTCCAGCTCCGCCCGGAACTCCGGGTCGTCCTTCAGTTTCTCGTAGGCCGCCTCGACCTCGATCACCGCATTCATCAGTGTTTCGGGCATGTACTGCCCGCCGTGGCGGCCGAAACGGCCATTCGGATTCGTCATTGATCTGCTCCTCTCACTGCGTCCATGAACGCCCGCAGGCGCGCTTCGTTCTTTCGTCCATCCACTTCGACCCCTGAACTTACATCGACGGCCAAAGGCCGGTAATTGGCGATCGCCTCTGCAACATTGTCGGCATCAAGCCCGCCGGCCAAAAAATAGCTCCGCTCCACATCCGCCAGCAAGTGCCAAGCGAATCTTTCACCCGTCCCACCCGCACCGTGGTCGAAGAGCAGATAGTTCGCTGTGGAGGTGAGTGCTCGTTGAATGTCCTCGGCGCTCGTGATCGAGAAGGCCTTGATCAGCGGGCGATCGGTAAGCTCGCGAAGTTCTGCTAAATAGTTTTCGTCCTCCGTCCCGTGAAGTTGGGCGTAATCGATGAGCCCTTGATTCAGCAGGCGGGCGACTTCGGTGGCGTCCGCATTAACGAATACACCGACGGCTTCTATGTCCGGTGACAGTAGCAGGCGCAGCGCTGCGAGCTCTTTTTCCGTGACCGTACGGCGCCGGCCGGGGACCAACACAAAACCTGCAAAATCCGGCTTCACCTGATTCACCAGTGCCACGTCATCCGGCGTGCGTAGACCACAGATCTTTACCTGCGTCATTGGCGCACGCTCCGCATCTCTCGTAGTAAAGCAGCTTTATCGTCCGCGCGCATCAACGCTTCTCCGACCAAGACTGCGTCAACATCATGCAATTCACGGATACTGTCCGCATCGCGTACACCGGACTCCGCTACGCATAGGACGTCTTCAGGCACCAGCTGAATCAGGCGTTCGGTTAAGCCGAATTCCACTGAGAAATCCTTCAGGTTCCGGTTGTTCACGCCGACGACGCGTGCTCCTGCTGAGAGCGCCAGCTTCATCTCGTCTTCCGTGTGGGTTTCCACCAGCACACTTAGCCCCAGCGTTTCGCAGAGCCGCAAGCCCTCGTTCAACTCTCGCTCCGTCAGCAGCGCACAGATCAGCAGCACACAATCTGCACCCAGAACACGCGACTCATAAATCTGATAAGGATCGACAATGAAGTCCTTGCGGAGCATGGGGAGATCGGTCTGCTCACGCACTTCGGAGAAAATCGTATCCGAGCCCAGAAAATACTCCGGTTCAGTCAGGCAGGAGAGGGCATCGGCGCCGGCAGCTTCGTATGCAGCGGCAATTT
>CAZJTS010000289.1:844-2480 GCA_964548975.1 uncultured Fastidiosipila sp. | reverse complement strand
AGATCTACACAACTGTCAACCGTGACGACGAGGGTAAGATCTCTGAGATATACATCACCACTGATCGTGAAGGCACCACCATCATGGGCTTGCTGAACTCCTTGTCCAAGACCATCTCTGTGATGCTGCAGTACAAGATCCCGGCGGCCAGTATCTCCAAGATGCTGCGCGGCCAAAGATACGAGCCATACGGTTTCGTCCAGCGCCACCCGAACATCAAGTACGTTTCCTCGATCTCGGATCTGGTCTCTAAGATCATCGACATCGAAATGGGCGATTTCAGCCGTGTCCAGGTCAAACCTGCACCTGCTTACTCACCCATTGAAGAAGAGGAGGGCGATGACGGACTCTCACAGGAAGTCCTGCAAAAGTTAATGATCGAGAAGGAGAACAAGCTCAAAGAAGACGAGGGCGAGAACTTCCAGCCAACGGATCCTTTTACACAGAGCTTCATCCACGAGTCGGCCCGTGAGGCTGCCGTGCATGGTGATCGCATCTATGACGGTTCGACCTGCCCGACCTGCTCAAGCACACGCATGGTGCAGAACGGCACTTGCAAGGTCTGTCTCGACTGCGGCACGACCACTGGCTGCAGCTAAGACCTGAATCTCGCTAGACCAAGAACTTCGAACCCCGAGTCGCAGCCGTTCTGCGTCCCGGGGTTCTTCTTCGTGTGAATGGTCGCAAGGGTACTTGACGAGGGCGATAGGGAGGATAAAATGAATTAAGATTCATATGAAAATCTAAACATATGAAATGGGGGGTGCAGCAATGGACGACGATTTATCCAGCGATGTTCTGAGGGCTTCAGCCATGTTGAAAGCGCTGAGTGATCCGGTGCGCCTGCGAATCTTATTGTTGCTGGAGCAGCGACATTGCTTCGTGCACGAGCTAGGCCAGGCATTGGGCATAGAGCAATCCGCCCTGAGTCATCAGCTGGCGATTTTGCGCAGACACCGGCTGGTGAAGGCCAGCCGTCAAGGCAAAGCAAAATTATACGAGCCCGATGATCTGCACATTTATACTTTGCTCCGTCAGATCATGGAGCACGCGGCAGAAGTTGAGAAGCAGGAAGGCTTCGCAAAAGAGGAGGATTCGACCAGATGACTGCACTGAAGATATCAGAAATTCACTGCGCGGATTGCAGTGTCGACCTTATCCAGAGTCTGGAACGGATCTGCCAGGTCAAGGGCTTTGTCTATCGCGGAGAGAGCGGCGTCCTGCAGGTGCCTGACGGCTGCGATCTGGACTTGGTGCGCGCGGTTTTGGCCTCGAAGAAAATCTCGGATTTCTCCGGTGAACCAGAGGAGAGTGTGCTAGTCAATGCGTGTGACCAGGAAACGCTTCTGCCTCCTGGTCACACGCACGGCCAAAGTCATGCCCACGGACACAGCCACAGCCACAACCACAGTCACATAGGTGATGCAGGCGGCTCAGTCCGAAGTATTCTTGTCGTTTTCAGTATGAATTTACTCTTCGCTCTGGTGGAATTCATCACCGGCCTGCTATTCAATTCAACAGCCATATTTTCCGACGCCGTCCATGACCTCGGCGACGCAATTTCCACAGGTATGGCTTTCATCTTGGAGAAAAAAGCCAGCAAACACGCTGATGGCAAAGATTCTATTGGCCAGCG
>CAZJTS010000289.1:0-834 GCA_964548975.1 uncultured Fastidiosipila sp. | reverse complement strand
CTTCTCACTCTTGGGAGCACTCCTGACCGGTCTGGTCCTCATCGTCGGCGGTGTGCTTGCATTGTGGCGCGCTGTGCCGCGACTTCTGCAACCCGAACCGGTGGAAGCAACCGGCATGTTCTGGCTGGCCCTGGCGGCCATCGCGATGAATGGCATCTCCGCGTTTGCTTTGCGCGGCCGCAGCTCGCGCAGTGAACGTATGCTGAATCTGCATATGCTCGAAGACCTGATCGGCTGGGTCGCGGTCCTGGGACTCTCCATTGTTCTGCATTTCAAGCCCTGGTATTTCCTGGATCCAATCGTCTCCATTGCGATCTCTCTCTTTATTCTGTACGCGGCTATCCCTCAGACAGTGGGGACGCTTCGTATACTCATGGAGTCGGTGCCGGAAAATGTGAACATGGCGGATCTGGCAGCCCAAATCTTGCAGATCGAAGGCGTACACGGTCTGAGTCACCTGCACATATGGTCTATGGACGGGGAAGTCAACAATTTCGCGGTCACACTTTTTGTCGATGTGAATGAAATTGACGATCACAAGCGAATCAAGGCCGAGCTCCGCCGTCATCTTGCGCCCCATCACGTGCAATGTTCTACCATTGAGCTCGACTATGATCCCGGAATGAATTTCCGCGGAATTCTGTAGTGGCTAGTTGTGTGGCTCTTTTGCCTATACAACTCGCTTATTCGCCTTAGGGTTCGTCAGCAAAATTCACTGCTTTACTTCAATCAAATCCTCTCATCCTGCTCTTAAGCGGAAGGCTTCAGCACAGCCACCGAAAACGGCGGAAAGTTCAAGCTAGCCTGGTCCAGTGTAACTCGTTCTCCGTCAGG
>CAZJTS010000288.1:0-2483 GCA_964548975.1 uncultured Fastidiosipila sp. | reverse complement strand
TCACTTTCTTCATTTCTTCAGCCGGTGTCCGGCTACTTCCCGTGAAAAACCCGGGCTAATGCAGACAATCCACCGGCGGTGTGGAACTAATCCGCTCGGCCGGGTCGAATTGGGACCAGTCGATGCTTTCGCCTGAGAATCACCGGAAAGCTTCCCGTGCCGTGTTTTCGTCTACGCTGCCCCGCTTCAGAGCAATGAATCACCTTGGGCTTGTCAAGCTTGCATGCTGAAATGCGTGAAACGATGGAAGTGATCAGAGCTATCACAACAATGGCTTAGAAAGTCATTAACGCTCCTTGAGGGGGCAGCCGTTGGCATAGGCAATTCGGATCAGGGTGTCGATCTCGCGATCGTTGAGAGCGCCCTCGAACTCCTCGTTGATGTCCTCGTACGCCTCTTCGTAGTCGTTGTGCTCGTAGCAGACGTAATTGACCATGTGCTCCAGGTTGTATTCGTCTTCGTTGGCCACTTGCACGATGATCGGCAATCCAGCTTCGGTGAACTGTTCTTTGAGAGCGAGTGAGGTGTCGGTCTCGAAGGGAACATCGTCCTGATCGACGTCACCGCTCAAAGGACATAGGTTAGCGTTCGCGATCAGGATGGTGTTCTCGATCTCCCGCTTCGAGAGTTCGTCGAACTCCTCCTTCAGAAAATCAGAAGCAGACTCGTATCCGTACGCCTCGGGGTAGCAAACAGTCTCAATGACGTCTTCCAACCGAGCTGTACCGAGTCCATACCCCTCGAGGCTGGAAAGGGCAGGCGCCCCTTCGTCAAACTGCTGCATAAGGGGTTGGGTGGCATCCGGCTCGTAGGCGGGACCCTCGGCGCAAGACACTAAGGAAACGGACACCAGGGCTACAGAAGCCCCTGCGGTGATCTTCTTGAGCATTTTCAAACTCTCTACTTAGTTGCTGGAACCGATAATTGACTCGTCAAACTCGGCAATGTGTTCACAGGGGTGGACCGTGAATTAGTAGATATCACACTGATTCGAATAAGCGGTCTTGAGGATGGTCGCCAGCGACCCCTTAGCTGTGACCCTACGGCAACTTAGCTAAAGATGACACGTGCAGTCGCTGGCCCGAGAGGACGATGCCGCGCAGATCGCCAAGACGGATGTCTTCCAGACCAAGGGCTTCAGCTCCGTCCTCAACTCCGCGCGACAGTCTACGAAACAACCCCTGCCCCAGTCAACCTAGATCAGGTTGAAGTTGCCGCAAAGAGTTTTCAACACATTCTTTGCCATGGCTTTCACAGGCGAGATTCGTTTCACATACGGTGGAATCTTTGAAGGCGGAAACAACTAGCATACTAAGTTTTGCACTTTCCCAAATTCCTCCGAAGCCTTCGGAGGACTATGTTAGAGCTATCTTTCCTACCCAAAACAGAACTCCCACTATTCCTAGGAAGAAGAATACTGTGTTCATCACTCCATTGGCGTAAAAGAGTTTCAAACAGAACTTGCCCTTCTCGATCGGGTAGAAGATTTGTATAGGCTTTTTGTTCAGTAGATCAAGGATCACATGGGAGATGAATCCTGCAGCAAAGGCGGCCGTCAGTGGTGGGCACAGCAGCCAGACTCCTGCGCTCAACGAAACAAGTCCGAGCACAGAATGCGTGAATGTTCGATGCGACGTAAACCTACCGAATATGACCAGCGAAATCAGAATGGCAGAGCCTGCGATCAATCGCTGACTACTGCTTTGCAAGACAGAGCTAATAATTGGTCCTTGGGTGATCACATCCACAATGAGAAAAACCATGGTCAGCCCCAAGACAATCAAGCGCGCGTGTAAGGCATCTCGAAACTTGGAATTTGAGCGAACCTCCATGTCGGAAATGATTCCGCCAGTAGCTCCGCCGATGACCGCGACTGAGAATCCTTCGAGGGTAACAGGCTGAGTGACCAAGAAAGCGGTTGCAACCCCAACGCTGATGTGAGTTTTCCCCATCATGGCAGCTTCTCCCTGAAGTATTCATATTTTAGAATAGTCATGACCCCAGATTAGCCTGCGCCATCGCGTCGCCTGGGCGGGAGCAATTCGCCACTGCGGGCCTTAGCCTGGATACACCGATGTGATTTAGGGGCAGCGTGGGAAAAGAGAAATGCCCCTCTGACATGGGATAATATGACTTTTCGAAGGTCTATATTCCCCATCCAGGAGGGCATCTCACAGGTGCAACTATCTCACACTCCCACAGCACTATCTATCTCATTCGATGATCCCACCCTCGTATCGGCCGCGGGGCCTGGTCCCGGTCATGCGCCTAGCTGACACTGCTGGCCTGTCGGCCCTGGCCCAATACCGGGTGACCATCGCAGGCGACAAAGGCGCGGAATGCCGAGGCGAAGATCACCTCACTGGTCGCCGGTGCCGACTCGATTGACGATATGGACCAGCTGCGCCACGGCGGCATGAACCGACTGTTTAGCGGCTCTTCCGGATCTAGAGTGCGTTGATCTTGTCCTGCAGCTGTCCGGA
>CAZJTS010000287.1:0-2485 GCA_964548975.1 uncultured Fastidiosipila sp. | reverse complement strand
CCGATCGTTTGGGGCTTGGTGTCGGCGTTGTCTTTATACCATTGCCCCGGCGCAAAATACTCAAACTGCGACAGCTCATCCTTCTCAGACAGTTGCCAGGAATACTTGGTCGTGAAGCCCAGGTCATCCCCTGCTTCAATCACCTCTACTTCGCGGTGGAGAACTATCGATTGATCTTCAAGAACATAGCGGTCTCGGAAACTCAACTCACTGCCGGCCGCAGAACGGAGGCTCCCTGTAGCAATCACGGTGCCCTCATCCTCAAGCACATCCGCATAAGTGCCATTAATCAGATCTGTCAGTGCCGCCTTGGTCTTGATATAAGCGGCCAAAGGTCTCGGATTCCGGTAAAGTAGCCGGTCCTGCTTAATGACCTCAATGCCTCCGGCCCGAAAAGCCAGTTCGTAGTCGCCGAGTCTCAAAATGGTCATGCTCTGCCCCTCAATGTTTCTTGCTGTACTTCTTACGGTAATTCAGTGGTGTATAGTTTGCGATTTTCTTGAACTGACGAAAGAAATGTTCCTGACTGGCATAGCCGCAGGCCTGGGCGATTTCCGAGATATTGTAAGCGGTGTTGATCAAGTATTCTTTGGCCAGACGGATCCTGTTATCAATCACGTCCTGCATACAGGTCACACCGAAATTTTCCTTATAAAGCTTCTCCAAGTGGCTGGTGCTGATATGAAGCTTCTCCGCCATATACTGCACTGTCCACGGCTTCGCCGGCGACTCCTGGATCTCCTTTTGCAGATCGAAAATGGAGTAGCTATCGTGGAGCTCCGGCAGGTGAAAGTGATCGGCCAGTTTGCCGAAGAGGATCTCCATCAACTTCAGCTGATTGTCCTCCTGAGACCGGCCTTTGGCCGTCTGCTCCATAACGAGCAACTGGAAGATCTTATGGACATAATTGTTGTCCTCATAGTGGAAGGGAATGCCAGGTAGAATCGGCGAATTCTGAATGAAGAGTTCATCGGTCTCGAAACTCACCCAATCATTGCTGTACCGCTCCCCTATCGCCTTATAGAAGGTTTTCTGATGCGGCTTATAGAGCACAATCACATTTGCCGGGTACTCGACCAGCTTGTTGTCCACGTCAAAAATCGCCGGAGTCTGAGTCATCAACATCAACCAGGTCGGCTGGCCATTGGGCAGATCAAAGACGAAATCGCCTTTGTGTGTCGCATCATATTCACAATATATAACTTTAAGCATATTAGACCTCACCTTCAGGCCAAGTATACTGTTATTCCCCAGCTAACTGTGCCAGTTGTGTGTCGATCAGTAAGTCCATCACCGCGGATGGATAGTCCTTGGTCATGGCCGGTGTCAGGTCTAGGCGCATGACTTTCTCGGGCTCGTCCGGATGATAGGACTGCCAAAACGGCATTGCCTTGCCGGTCACATCGTCTCCGTTCGGGTTACCGTTTTTCGCGAAGTTCGTCCAGTAGTTACACATCTGCCTGGCCAGGTCATAATATTCACCTGTGAATGGTCGCCAGGAGCCGGCCAAAGTCTCGAACATGAACCACAATTCCGCCGAATGGAACGCGCCGGCATCATCGCCCGGCATCGGCGGCCCGAAAGCATAGAGATAGGCAGGATGGGTAGAATTGATCTGTCTTAGCTGAATCCAGAGCCAGAGGCCCAGCTCGAATGCATTGGTGGTGCCGCGCTCCATAATCTCTTTAGGATCGGACTCAGGATAGCCGACCAAGTTCAAGAACTCGTCTGCTCTTTCGCCGAAGACTTCCGTCGCATAGCGCTCCACCTCTTCTGCGTCATAGTCGGCGGTCCTCGGGAATACGGAGATCTTCCCCAGCTCCGATATGAGCGGGAACTGCGGGAATTCATCAGCCGTGAACCCGCTCATGACCGGCAGGTCGCCGGTAACACCATCGAGTACGGAGTCCAAATGTTGCCGCTTGATAAACGCCCCGTCGACCGAGGGTTGCCAGATCATGGGTTGATCCTGTGTTTGCTGGAAGTCGTGAGCTTTCTGCCAGAGTTCTTGCGCCTCGATCTGACGGGCTTCCTCAATGGTCCCTACACCTAGGTAGTCCAGGAACGCTTCACCGACCGCCTCCTTGTCGCTTAACTCAGGCAGCCGGGGCCGTGGCATCGCCAGGATACCGCCACCGCTCTGCAAGATGGCCTTATGGAAATTCGTCCGGGAGTCCCGGTTACAGATCTGCGCCATGACGGCCGCTGCCCCGGCGGACTGGCCGAAGAGCGTGACATTATCAGGGTCGCCCCCGAAGGCTTCGATGTTTTCTCTGACCCAGGCCAAAGCAAACTGCTGGTCAAGTAAAGCAAAATTCGTCGGTGCTTCCGGCTGCTCCCGGGTCAGTTCCGGGTGAGCCATAAAGCCGAACACATTCAGCCGATAGTTGATACTGACGAAGACGACACCGCGTTTCGCAATCGCCTCTCCGTTGAACTCCATCTCGGAGGGATAACCGACCTGAAAGCCTCCGCCAAAAATCCA
>CAZJTS010000286.1:0-2501 GCA_964548975.1 uncultured Fastidiosipila sp. | reverse complement strand
AGCCCCACGCCCGCTATTCGCTCGGTGACCGGGTCGAGGCCAAGGTAGATGCGTTCGGCGACAAAGCTTTCCTGATCTACGGCGATCGTCACTACAGTTACAGCCAGTGTGACCAGCTAATTAATCAGTATGCAAACGTTCTGCTGGCAAGGGGCGTCAAGCCGGGTGATGTGTGTGCCATTGCCATGGAAAACCGGCCGGAAATGTTTTTCACGTGGTTTGCGCTGGCAAAGATTGGAGCCATTGCGACTTTTGTCAATTACCACCTTCTCGGAAAGCCGCTAGTTCATGTTCTTGAGAGCACGGGGGCCTCTTTCGTTCTGGTGGGCGAGGAGTGTGTTAAGTCTTTTTTAGAGACGCCAGAGGTGTTGGACCGGAAGTTGTGGCTTGTGGTTGATCCGGAAACCCCTGCGGCCCCTAAAGAGCTTACCGCCTTTGATACGGATTTTGCGATAGAAGTCAGCGAGGCCTCCACCTCTCGGCCAGATCCGGAGTTGCGGTCCCGGGTGCTCGCCGAGGACGATATGTTGTATATCTTTACCTCTGGCACGACCGGTCTTCCGAAAGCGGCCAAATACAGTCACATGCGCTGGATGACCTCGGGCGATGTGATGGAGGTGACAATTGACGCCTCCAGTTCTGATGTTTTTTACTGCTGTCTGCCTTTGTATCACGGCGCTGCCGCAACATCCGTAACGTCGACTGCTCTCTCTGCCGGGGCTTCTATTGTCATACGTCGTAAATTCAGTGCCAGTCGATTTTGGGAAGATGTAAGACAATACGGCGTTACGGTGTTTCAGTACATCGGCGAGATTTGCCGCTACCTTCTCAACAAACCTGCAACCTCCAACGATCGGGACCACTCACTCCGGTGCATGCTTGGTGCGGGACTCACTGCAGACAGTTGGCAGCGCTGGATTGATCGATTCGGACAGATAGATGTTTTCGAAGGGTGGGGGGCGACCGAGGCTAATACTGCAACTATCAACCTCGACAACCGTATTGGATCCTGCGGTCGAATACCGGATTGGAATAAGACCAATCTGAGACTCCTGCGCTATAACCGTGAAACACAATCCCATGATCGCGACGAGAATGGCCGATGCATTCATTGCCAGCCTGGTGAAGTCGGCGAGGCTGTCGGATATATCGTGGATTCGCCCGATATAGGCGCCGGGAGATTCGAAGGCTATACCTCGGACGCCGCCACTGAAAGCAAAATTCTCCGTGATGTTTTCCAGGATGGCGATGCGTGGTGGAGTTCTGGTGATCTGCTTCGTTATGACGAAGATGGCTACTGCTATTTCGTGGACCGAATCGGCGATACCTTCCGTTGGAAAAGTGAAAATGTCTCTACGCAGGAAGTCGCATCAGAGCTGAGTGACTTTCACGGACTCGAGCTGATCAATGTCTACGGCGTAAAGGTCCCAGCTCATGAGGGGCGCGCGGGCATGGCTTCATTGGTAATGCAGCCTCGCCATGAATTCGACCCCAAAGCCTTCTTTCAGCTGGTTAACGAAAGGCTGCCTCATTACGCTCGCCCGGTTTTCGTTCGCGTTGCGAAACAAGCTGACATGACGTCCACTTTTAAGCATCGAAAAGTGGATCTCCAGCGCGACGGTTACGACCCTCGGCGGTTTGACGATCCTCTTTTTATCAAAGATGACTCCAACGACACGTATTCGCCGTTCAGCAAGGACGCGCTTGAGCGCAACGGCCTGCCACCTTTTGAGGGGGAGTAGATATGACTACTTCTTCGGGTGAGACAGGCAGGTCAGAGGAATCTCTGAGCTTCCCTTGGGAGACACCGCCGGAAAGAGGATCCTGGCAGGAGGTTGCTGACGGCATTATCTGGTTGCGCATGCCGTTACCCTTCTCGCTGGATCACATCAACCTATATGTCCTCCGCCACGATGATGGCTGGGTTATTGTTGATACCGGTCTGGGTAACCAAGAGACTCAGGAAGTTTGGGAAAGGGTGTTCGAAGAGGCGCTGGAAGGCCGGCCGGTCAAAGCAGTTATATCGACGCACTTTCATTATGACCACACCGGTGCATTGGGTTGGCTTTCAACACGCTTCAAATGCCCCGTCTACATGACCCGAGGCGAGTATCAGGCTCTGTTTGTCGACCCATTAATTGGTGGTGAGCCGACTTGGGAGTTTTATCAATTCTTCGAACGGTCCGGGATTTCCGAAGAACGCCTTGCGGATTTTCTTAAGGTGATTGGCGGCAGTGCGTTCCAGCGTGAGATACCGGCCAGTTATGTGCGGCTTAAGCATCAGCAGGTTCTGAGGATTGGTGACCGCGACTGGGAAGTGGTAGTGGCATCAGGTCATTCTCCCGAGCATGCCTGCCTGTTCTGTAGGGAAGATCGTCTTTTTGTTTCCGGTGACCAGGTGCTGCCCAGAATTACCTCCAGCATCTGTGTGACCGTTACCGAACCTCCTGCAGGATAATTTTAAGACACTGATGAGCGCTGTCATCAAGGCTAAGCCTTCA
>CAZJTS010000285.1:560-2509 GCA_964548975.1 uncultured Fastidiosipila sp. | reverse complement strand
AAACATTGTTCTAGTCCGACTCCATTCGAAGATTTTTGTCCCGGCGCGAAGATCAAGAATGGCAACTTTCGCTACTCTTCGGCCTCCCCTCACCATTACAAGCGAAAGCAGCCACACCAACGCCCTCTCCTCCCAGAAATCTTCGCTGTCCGGCTTACATTCCCCTGCGAGTGCAGTTATTTGGCTCATATGAAGTACAAACTCCACTTGTGTCTCGATTGTAAACGAGTCGTGATTGTAGCCAAAGATACAGTGGCATGTTTAGCACACCTGCTAAACTATACCTCAAGTGAATACATTACGTCCTAAGGAGGATTAGACAAATGACAAAGAAAATCGGTATTTTAGTAGGCAGCCTACGCAATGGCTCCTTTACAAGAACAGTGGCTACCCAGCTGGCATCGCAGCTCCCGGCAGGCTATGAGGCGAAGTTCCTCGAGATTGGCCAATTGCCTTTTTACAATGAAGACATTGACACGGCAGAAGGCGCACCTGAAGAGTATGACGCGTTCCGCGCAGAACTTGATGGTGTCGACGCTGTGCTCCTGGCGACTCCCGAATACAACCGTTCCTACCCGGCAGTGATCAAGAACGCGCTGGACGTCGGCTCCAGACCTTATGGCCACAGCAAATTTGCCGGCAAACCCGCACTTGTAGTCTCTGTCAGTCCCGGTGCAATCGGCGGCTTCGGAGCCAATCACCACCTGCGTCAGGTCCTGGTTTTCTTGGGCATGCCTGTTGTGCAACAGCCTGAGGCATATATCGGCAGCGTCCACACATTGCTCGATGGCGACGGTAAGATCAGCAATCCTGAGACAGTCGCTTATTTCCAGACCATCGTCGACGCCTTTGTCGACCTGATCGAACGCAACTAAGTCAAATCTCACTGGTTGAAAAAGACCCGGACGTTGGCGCCGGGTCTCTTATTTATGGTAAAAAAGGGGGCTGTCTCAAAATGAGACAGCCCCCTTCTTTCTTATTCAGTTGTCGTGCCGATTAGCCTTTCCGCCCGCGAACCACCTTCAGGATGGCGATCAGGATGATCGAACCAAGAAGTGCGACGAGGAAGGACCAGATATTTATACCACTGATTCCACCGGAGCCGCCGATGAGATCTAGAACGAAACCGCCGATCAAGGCTCCGACAACGCCGATCACAATATTACCGATCAAGCCTTGCTGGCCATCCGTTTTCATGACTTTACTTGCGACCCAACCGGCCAGTCCGCCGATTACGATCCAGACAAAGATATCCCACATATGAGAACCTCCTTCAATATATTAGATATTTATGAGTATTATACAGGCAAATACGGCAAACGCTTGTAACGTACGTTTAATTATTCACAAGTCAGTGTGATTGCTGCAGCACCTAAGGAATCAGCATGTGTTTTTTGCTAAACTAATCTGTGAGGTAAGTCAAATGAAACAAGAAGAATTTGTTGAACACCCACTGGAACCTATCTGGGACGAGAAAGCCAGGGTCTTAATTCTTGGCAGCTTTCCCTCGGTGAAGACGCGCGAGCAGGGCTTCTATTACGGTCATCCCCGGAATCGATTTTGGCCGTTGCTGTCGCAGCTGCTCCGGATCGAGCCGCCGCTCAGTGTGGCGGATCCGGCTAGGGCTGCAGCCTGCCTACGTGCGCATGGTATTGCCTTGTGGGATATTTTGGCCTCCTGCCACATCATTGGTTCGGGTGACAGCAGCATTCGTGAGGCTCGCCCTAACCAGCTCGAACCCATAACAGCCGGCAGCCAGATCCGTCGCGTATTCTGCAACGGTCGGACTGCCTATCAGTATTATCAGAAATTCCAGGCTGCTAAGCTGGATCTTCCGTATAGCCTCCTGCCCAGCACTTCCCCTGCCAACGCGGCGTGGAGTCCCGAGCGGCTCCGGGAAGCCTGGCAGGTGATTCTTGAAGATCTGCCCTAACGGCCGGTCAAAAGAT
>CAZJTS010000285.1:0-550 GCA_964548975.1 uncultured Fastidiosipila sp. | reverse complement strand
CCATCAGGCCCATACGCAGCTTATTGAGAGTGTTCTGCAATGCCGCCAGATTCTCGGGCGAAAGATTCTCGAGTGCAACTTCTTTGTCTTCCCATTCACTCATAAGCGACTGGATTGCATAGAAGTCTTCTTCCAGCGTCTTCTTCTCCTCTAACTCAGTCGGGATGAAGTCCAGTGTCTCGGCTTTGCCGCTCTCCAGGATTGCCGCGCTGCCTTCGCGCGGAGTCTCTGCTTCGATGCCGAAGCGTTCCTTGATTGTCCTCGCAAAGGGGAGCATTTCGCGATCTTCACCGTGGACCAGGAAGATCTTGTGCGGAAGTTTCTTGAAACCACCCAGCCAGTCCAGGAGGCTCGGCTGGTCGGCATGCGCGCTGAAGCCGCCCATGTCGTAGACTTTGGCCTTGCAGGCGACCCACTCGCCCAGGATTTTCACCTTCTTCGCGCCGTCCTGAATAATTCTGCCCAAGGTGCCCTCGCCCTGGTAGCCCACGAAAATCACGGCGTTCTTGGGATTCCAGAGTGTGTGCTTCAGGTGATGGCGTACACGTCC
>CAZJTS010000284.1:0-2528 GCA_964548975.1 uncultured Fastidiosipila sp. | reverse complement strand
TGATAGGGGTCGAGCAATCGCTCGCCGAAGCCTTCAGCTGTAAAGGTCAGGCTCGAGATAAACGCGGGACGCTCGGGTTTATTGAAGCAGAGCACACGCACCACGCAGGTGCCGTCACCTATCGCTTCGATTGTAATGCTGTCCGCTGTTTCATCAATGACATTGATGAAGTTGGCTGCGACACCTTTCAGGTTCGTGACCTGCCAGTCCAACCTCACCGGCTGACTGTTCGCCGGAAGACAGGTGCGCTGAATCGTCACCTGCGGTTTAAGTGGGGTCAAGGCATCCTCGTGTTTTGTGGTCAATTCGACTTTGCGCACCGGTAAAGCTTGAGCAGCTGGCGGAACCTCACTTATCCGCGGCAGGCTCGGACGGGCTTCACCGGCATTCACCTGACAACGTAACTTTGCCGGCTCCAGGCCCGGAGAGTTCAATTCGATCTTGATCTCACCTGGGCCGGTCGGCTCGACAATAGCCAGGAGTTTACCTGAGAAGAGTAATCGATTGGCTGTTTTATAGGGTTCATAGTCAGTACTATCGCCATTATCAAGCGCGAGGAGTTGCCCGGCGCCGGAGACAGTTACCTCTACTCGATTGTTCGCATTCTCGACGGGATGACCTGCTTCATCCACTGCCCCTATTGTGATGTAGAGGAGATCTTCTGCTTTTATCGTTGAAGGAGCCTGAGCACTCAAAGCGACGGGATCACCGAATGAGTGGCGCAGAGTCCGGGCCACTTCCCTACCATCTCGATCGAAGGCACGGCAGAGCACACTTCCGGGTTCGTAGGGGACTTTCCATGTGGCCATGACCTGGCCTTTGGCCGGATCGAGATCTACAGATCCGATTAGGTGACCGTTCAGCTCGAGCTCGACTCGAGCAGTGTTCGAAACGGCAACAACGTCGATGAGCTGACCGGGATTGAAGTCCCAGTAAGGAAAGAGATGAACCATGGGGGCCGTCTCCCCGTCTGTCCACGCCGCCTGGAAATGATAGAAAGCGTCTTTCGGGAAACCTGCCGTGTCAATCTGGCCAAAATACGAATTCTTCGTGTGATAAGGCGTGGGTTCGCCGATATAGTCGTGGCCCGACCAGATGAATTGGCCGAGCGTATAAGGGGTGAGGGCTTCTTTCTCGAGCAGCCAGGCGACACTCTCAGCGCCCCAGCTGGTGACAGAGTTCCCCAGGGAAGAGCACTGTAGATCATCATCCGCCAGGACTTTCTCCTCGATCGGGAAGTGATAGATGCCGCGGCTTTGGACTACCGAACCGGTTTCGGCGCCATAAATGACCCAGTCAGGGTACTTCGAATGGTGTTCATCGTACAGGCGTTCAGTGTAGTTGTAACCGACGGCATCCAGGAGTTCTGCGGCTTTTTGTGTCGGCTCCCACGTGAGCCAATTGCTGCCGAAGGTGATCGCGGCATTCTCTAAAGGATCGTGCTTTCTGACTTCCGAGATAAGGTAGCGCACGGTCTCTATCCCCTGAGGATCACCGTGTGTATCATAGACTTCATTGCCGATCGACCAGAGGAGGAGCGAGGCGTGATTGCGATCTCTCAGGATCCAGGAGCGGACATCCCGGGCGGACCAGTCGGCGAAGTGGCGGGCATAATCGTAGCGTGATTTCGGCTGACGCCACATATCGAACGCTTCATTGATGACATAGATGCCCAGTTCATCACAGAGGTCCATAAGGTCGGGGGCCGGCATATTGTGGGCGGTCCGGATGGCATTGACCCCCATCGCCAGGAGCGTCTCCAGTCTGCGCCGCATGGCCGACGAATAGTAGGCACTGCCGAGGCCGCCCAGATCATGGTGTTCGCAGACGCCGTGGAGTAGCGTTTTCTCACCATTGATGAGAAGCCCTCGATCGGGATCGAGCTTGATATCCCTGAACCCGATCTTCTGACTAATCGTATCGACGATACTGTCGCCGTCCAATAAATGCGTTTCAAGGCGATAGAGATAGGGGTCCCGGTGGGACCAGAGCCTGGCGTCCGGCAAGCTCAGCTGTGAGTCGGAGGTGTCCGCCACTTGTTGTCCGTCCGCATCAAATAGTGTGTGCTTAATGCTGTGCTCCGCCGGGTTCTCAGTGACTTCGGTTTCTATGGTGAGCTCGGCTTTGGCCCAAGCGGCGTGCCCTGCCTTACGCATATCACTTAAGTCAACCGTGCTGTGCACGTAGCTGCCCCAGGGCAGGATATGAGCATCCGCCTTAGCGATCAGCCAGACGGGGCGGTAAATCCCCGCACCACTGTACCAACGGGAGTTCGGTGACTGGTAGATTACGCGGACCATGAGTTCGTTGAGGCCATCAGTCAGAAAGTCCGTGACTTCGGCATAGAAGCTGGAATAGCCATACTTCCAGGTCATCACGTCCTGACCATTAACCCGGATCGTGGCATCCTGGTACACCCCCTCGAAATACAGGTAGTGGCGCGGTGCAGCGGTCGCTTGAAACTCGAGACGGTAGAAGCCAACAGAATTCTCATAGAGCTTTTGCGTGTCATAGATCAGCCAGTCGTG
>CAZJTS010000283.1:0-2528 GCA_964548975.1 uncultured Fastidiosipila sp. | reverse complement strand
ACGATATTCGGCAGGCCACTTCCACAGTGGCTGACCTTAAACGGACGGTGCTTAAGCAGGCTTGGCTGCGCAACCAGAAGCTCAAAGCTGACTTTGCCGCTGCTGGAATTTCGATTTCCCCACTGCTGCTTGTTCAGGTCGACAACGGCGCTGATGCCATTGATGAAGCGGAACAGTTTCTGATATCTCAGTGCCGGGTACCGCCGCAGGCCATCGGCAAGCATTCAGCTGATGATCCTGATCCGGTGATGATGAGTTCGATTGCCGTGGATACAAGCAAAGAGGTGCTGATCTTCAAGCAGAGCGCAGGCACGGGCTTTGATGCGCCAAGGGCTTTTGTACTGGC
Source organism: uncultured Fastidiosipila sp. (assembly GCA_964548975.1). GTDB lineage: Bacteria > Bacillota > Clostridia > Saccharofermentanales > Fastidiosipilaceae > JAAYZH01. The sequence continues at coordinate 2,182 of CAZJTS010000283.1, read as the reverse complement.
CTCTACGAAGGCGGTAAACGACGCCGACTTTGCAATGCAGTTCATTGGCCGAGTCATGCGTGTGTCGCGTGAAATCCGGTCAACATATTCTCAGGCAAGCGATATTCCAGTCGATTTCAACACGGCGTATGTGTATCTCGCCAATGCCGATGCCCAGCAGGGCTATCAGCAGGCGATTCAAGTCACAGACAGTATCCGCTCATCCCTGGAAGCCGAAACCGAACGGCTTGAGAAGCGGCAGACGCGGGGCGGCGCAACCGTCTACACGAACAAGCCGTCCCCCCAGCGTCCGCTTACACCGCATCTGCCGGTGACCAGTACATCGCCAGAGGCAGCTAACCCGGCACTCGCTTCGGTGGCGTCTGACTCATCGACGTGTGTCGATGCATCAGCGATGCCTCAGAATCAGGTACCGCAATCCTCTATAGCGATTGATCCTGCCGATATTCATACCGAAGCGCAGGGTGACCCCCATCAGAGTGAACTTTGGGGGGGCGACTCGCAACTCGATCAGTTAGTACCTGAGCCAGCGGTAATTCGTTCGCCCGATCCGGCGACGGCGGGCTCCTACGATGAGTGGATTGATATCCTAAAGCAACGTGGCATTCGCCCTTATCCCATTAACCGTAAGGTCCAGGCGCTGCCGGTTTCATTGAAGCGCGAAGATCGTCCTACGATCGATACGATGGAGGAGATCGTCCGGGCGGTGGCAACACGTGTGATGATTTCAGATCTTTACCTGAAAGATGCGATTCGTGCGGCCCTGGGTCTGCTGCGTGAGCGTGAGGTTCACACCGAACTGACCAGTGGTGACGTCAAGAATGACACCACGGTTGTTATTGAGCTGGACCGCAGTATGGTGGCGAAAGAGGCTCGTGAGGTGATGGTGAACCTACCGCAGATTGAGATGGCGGATCACATTATCTTGTTGAATACACTGGAGAGTCGTATCAGGCCAGTGCTGATCGAAATGATGCAGGATCGGGACTTGGATACGTCCAACACCGTTGTAACACCGCTTCTGCGCATGGCAGCCCAATGGCTCGTTCGAGTGCTGGCAAAGGATCTGGAAGAGGGACTCTTTGCTGAAATTGCTAAGCGGGCCACAACGACAGATGCACAGCCGTTGCCGGATGTCATGTTGTTCCCGTCAGACATTGGCCTAACGGCTTCCAAGAACAACCTGTATGGTGTTATGCCGCCATCACTGGCAGCACTGGATCAGATCGAAAGCACGATGCTGTACGAGGACCGGGTGCTGTTGAAAGAAGACGTATGGGTACTGGGTTCCGGCGAAGATGCGACCACGATCCGTACCGGACGATACGATAAAACTTTCTCGCTTAATAACGATGAAATGGATTTTGCGAAGGCGTTGGATCGAGCTGACTACGTGGCCTGGTGGTTCCGTAATCCAGACAAGAAACCGTACTCTGTGCGCCTGCTTCGCGGCGAACACAACAATTTTTTCTACCCCGATTTTGTGGTGTGTCTATCCCATGTCGATGGTGCTACTCCAATACAGCGATTGGTGGAAACCAAGCATGATGTGAAGGACGCGCGTCGAAAGTCGATGCACATCCCAGGCTCATACGGTCACGTGTTATTTCTGACTCGCGATGGTGGGAAGCTCCATGTCGTAACACCCGAAGGGGGAATCGGGGAGGAAGTGAATCTCGATGACGCTGAGGCACTGCGCCGGGAGCTACAGAAGACAGTACCAAGCGCAGATAAGGCATAAGGCGTAGGGCCAGGGAGGGCCAACAGGAGCAAACCGCTTATTCACTGGCGCGGTAGCGCCTGACTACAGGTAGATACGGTATGAGGCTGTGTTATGAGGTTACTGGGATGTGCGTTGAGTTCTTCCTGGGGAGTTTGTGCGGTGAGTACGTGTCCAAGAACAGGACTATGTGGCTTCAGCACCGCGAAAGTCGTGGCAGCAAGATTGTTGATTGCCCTCCTCTGACATCTATGGAGCAGATTGAGCAGTGGTTGAGGGACAATTACGAAGCGCTGATTTCTGAGGTCCAAGGCGTTCATTGAGAGAGCTGGATACGTCAGGGGTGTCGACATGAGAATTGCAGGTCATTTCTCTTTCAACGCTTGGCGTAGCCTTTCCGATACTCCGCTGGTCTCCAGATATTCCTGCATCTTGAGTACGTCTTGCTTCATTTCATTTCGG
>CAZJTS010000282.1:1490-2533 GCA_964548975.1 uncultured Fastidiosipila sp. | reverse complement strand
CGGCTTTGCCTTCGATTTACTGGATGCTCTGAAAAAACATCAGAATACTTGTCCAGTCATGCTGTCCAGTTCAGTACAGGCATCACTGGAAGGCCGTTTCGCCGGATCACCCTATGGTGAGAGCAAAAAAGCCGGTGAGGACCTGTTCAGAGACTACAGCAAGGAAGTCAACGCGCCTGTCCTGATTTATCGTTTTCCGAACCTCTTCGGCAAATGGTGTCGCCCCAACTATAATTCCGCCATCGCTACCTTTTGTCACAATACTGCCAATGGCCTACCTATACAGGTCAATGATCCCAGTGTTGAACTGGATCTCGTCTACATCGATGATCTGGTGGATGAAATGCTGCGTGCTTTGGCCGGACAGGGAACGAGAGAAGGGGACTTCTACAAAGTCCCGGTGGAACATCATACAAACCTCGGCTTTATCGCTGATACAATCCAGAGTTTCCCTCGTCTGCGAAAAGATCTGGAACTACCTTCATTCAGCGATCCTCTGGTCTCTAAACTCTACAGTACGTGGCTGAGTTACCTACCCAGAGAAGCAGCGATCTATGACCTTAAAATGAATCAAGATGCCAGAGGAAGTTTTACGGAAATCATCCGCACACCGGATCGCGGGCAATTCAGTGTCAATATTTCCAAACCCGGAATAACCAAGGGCAATCATTGGCATCACAGTAAGAATGAGAAGTTCGTTGTGGTGTCCGGTCAGGCACTCATTCAAATGCGCCGGATCGGCACGGATGCGGAAGGTCAAGCCTTCCCGGTCGAGTCTTACGAAGTCTCCGGAGAGAGCATCCAGGTGGTCGAGATGTTGCCCGGTTACACCCACAATATCAAGAATCTATCTGAAACCGAAGATCTCGTCACATTCATGTGGGCCAATGAGGCTTTCGATCCGGATCGTCCGGACACCTATTATGAGGAAGTATAATGCGCAAATTACGTTTAATGACCATTGTCGGCACCAGACCTGAGATCATTCGCCTATCGGCAACGATCAAGAAGTGCGATCAGTATTTCGAGCAGATCCTGGTCCA
>CAZJTS010000282.1:0-1480 GCA_964548975.1 uncultured Fastidiosipila sp. | reverse complement strand
ATGAACTCAATCAGGTCTTCTTCGAAGACTTAGGCCTCAGAGCGCCTGATCATTACTTGAACGCCGTGGGAGAAGACCTAGGCGAAACGATCGGGAATATCATTGCCAAAGCATACCGTCTGCTCGCAGAACAAAAACCCGATGCGCTCCTGATCTTAGGGGATACCAACTCCTGTCTTTCAGCGATTGCTGCCAAGCGCCTGCACATTCCTATTTTCCACATGGAAGCCGGCAACCGCTGCTTCGATGAATGTCTACCTGAAGAGACGAATAGACGTATTGTCGATCACATTGCGGACGTCAATCTGTGCTACAGCGAACATGCCCGGCGTTATCTGAACGCCGAAGGCACGGCCAAAGAACGGACCTATGTGACCGGATCGCCGATGGCCGAAGTTCTGGCCGACAATCTGTCAGCTATCCGCCAGAGCCGGATTTTGGCCAAGTTAGGCCTTGAGGCGCAAAACTACATCCTGCTCTCAGCGCATCGCGAAGAGAATATTGACACTGAAGAAAACTTCCTCAGCTTAATGAACGCCATCAATGAATTGGCAGAAAAGTACGACATGCCGATTCTCTACTCATGTCACCCGCGCAGTGCGAAGTACATCGAAAAGCGTCAATTCAAGTTCCATAAGCATGTCATCCAGAATAAACCGCTCGGTTTCCATGACTATAACCACTTACAGATGCATGCTTTTGCGGTCGTTTCCGACAGTGGTACTTTGCCTGAAGAGAGCAGCTTTTTCTTATCCGTCGGCCAACCATTCCCAGCTGTGTGCATCAGAACATCGACTGAGCGGCCCGAAGCGCTGGATAAAGGCAATTTCGTCCTTGCCGGAATTACAACGAATGAAGTTCTACAGGCTGTGGATCTGGCGGTGACAATGAACGAGAACGACGACTATGGTATTCCGGTGCCCGATTATGTGGATGAAAACGTCAGTACTAAAGTCGTCAAAATCATTCAATCGTACACCGGTATCGTCGATCGCATGGTCTGGCGGAAGTACTGATTACCGGTAATTGAGTGAAAATCCTGATCGTAACACAAAACTTTTATCCCGATCAATTTCTGATCAATGATATTGCTGTCCGTTTGGCCAAAGCCGGGCATGACGTCTCTGTACTGACCGGCCAGCCGGATTATGCGACGGGTGAAGTACCGGCTGAATATCTTCGTGAGGAGCGGCAGACAGAGCACCACGAGGGTGTAAAAGTCTATCGAAGTAAGATTCATCCGCGGAAATCCGGCCTGTGGCATCGCGCCAGAAACTATCTAAGTTTCGTAATTAGCTCTAACCGTCGGCTGAAAGATCTTCCTCAGGATTTCGATATTATCTTCTGCTATCAGACGTCTCCGGTCAGCATGGCGGATGCGGGGATTCGCTTCGGGAAGAAAACCGGTATCCCTGTGCTTTTGTACTGTCTGGATATTTGGCCGGAGTGCCTCAAGGCCTGGCAGGTGGGAGAGGGACAT
>CAZJTS010000281.1:0-2563 GCA_964548975.1 uncultured Fastidiosipila sp. | reverse complement strand
CGTAGGCACGTCCGGTTGCTGAGGCTTCGGCGGGTTCGCGTTGCGGGACGAGTTCAGAGAGCTCAATCTCACGGGCAACGAACATGCCCATCAATTCCTCGAAGGTGATGACGAAGTCGACATAGTCCTTGACGTGCTCCTGGAGGGCTTCGAGTTTCTTCGAGATGCACGGCCCAATGAACACGACTTTGGCCTCCGGATCGCGCTGCTTCAGGAGATGGGCGCTGTAGACCATGGGTGTGGATGATTCAGAGATATAGTCATCCTGATCGGGGAAGAGCTTCTGGACCATGAGTTTCCAGGAGTAACAGCAGCTCGTGCCAAGGTAAGGCTTGTCCTCAGGGACATGGTCGACGAACTCTTGCGCTTCATGGAGCGTTGTGAGGTCTGCGCCGAGGCCGACCTCGACGATATCCTTCATCCCCAATTGGCGAATGCCTTCTACGACTTGAGCGGGCGTGGCGAGGGGACCGAACTGCCCGATGAAGGAAGGCGCCAGAATTGCGTAAACCTGCTGGCCTTCCTGGATCGAGCGAATGAGCTGATAGAGCTGGGATTTGTCGGAAATGGCGCCGAAAGGACAGGCCTGGATGCAGGCGCCGCAGGCAACACACTTCCCATTATCAATCTCGGCGCGATCCAAGTAGTCCGAGTGAATGGCGTTGACACCACAGGCTTCGGCGCAGGGCCGGCCCGTCGTGACGATCGCAGTGTAGGGGCAAGCGGTGACACATTTACCGCATTTGATGCACTTGTCCTGATCGATAATGGCGCGGGTTTTGCCGATCGAGACCGCATTGACCGGACAGACACTGACGCAAGGGTGAGCCAGACATTTCCGGCAGTTATCGGTGACGGTCATGAATTTCGTCGGGCAGGCTTCGCAGGCAATCTTGATCACATCGACCAGGGGTTCTCTATAGACACGTGTGCTGACATCAATATCCTCGATGCCGTCCGAGACAGCACCCGTTTCGGCCGCTGTCCGGGCATTCAGGCCCAGCGCCATGCGCAGGCGTTCGCCGATAACGGCGCGCTCGCGGAAGATACTTTCTCTGTAGCGGGCCTGTTCGCCGGGCAGGAGATCATAGATCTCTTTGTTCAGCTGAAGGAGATCTTCGTCCTTATAGGCCAGATCCGCGACTTTGGCGAAGACTTTACGCCGGATATTGATAATGTCTATATAGGTGTCTTTCATCGGTCTCTAAGTGCCTCCTTCATGACGCGTTCCATGATGACGGGGCCTGTCGCCTTGATGATTCTTTCACCGTCCACATAGACGAGCGGGGCGATATCGTCCTCATCTTTGCAGTCGCCCTGACAGGCGCGCACCTTAACGTCGAGGATGAAGTCCTTTCTCACCTCCGGCATATAGGCTCTTTCTTCCATGAAGTCTTCCAGCCTTTCCAGAATGAAAGAAGCACCATAGAAAGAACACTTGGATCCAGTACATATTTCGATTTTCATCAACTTGCCTCCATAAGGAATTTTCTTAATATTAGCATAGTTCTGATAGATTAAGAACAATATCTCCGAGCGCTTCTGCCAGGTCCGGTCGGTGGGTAGCCAGGAGCACTGTCCGCTCGCCTTTTTCCTGTGCATATAATGCCAGCATTTGGCCTTCAGAGGAAGGGTCGAGCTCACGGAAAACTTCATCCAGAATCAGTATATCCGATGCTGTGGCCAAAGCACGGAAAAGCGACAATTTCTGCTTCATACCGCCCGAAAAGTGCCTGACCGGCTGATCGCCGGGTAAGCCGGCGGCCAAAAGCCGGGGCTCCCAATAGCCCAGGAAACCGGGGACGTCCGCGCGGGCGGGAGCCGCTGCGAAGAGCAGGTTCTCGATCGCCGTGAAGTCCTCCAGTAAGCGCAGATCCTGGAACGCATAACTGATCCGGGGGTAGGGCCCGGTCCAGGAAATGATCCCTTCGTCCTCTGTTTCGAGTCCACAGAGAATGCGGAAAAATGTGGTTTTGCCCTGGCCGGATGCCCCCTGGATTAGACAGGTGGTCGCAGCCGGGAGTGTGGCGGTGAAATCACAGAAGACCGTCTGATCTCCGAAGTGTTTGCTGAGCTTGTTTATTTCGATGGCCGGGGCGGTCGGTTTGTAAGTGGGTGTCCAGCCCGGTTTAGTTTCGTAGGCTAGGGGTTTTCGCTGCAGGCGACTGAGTTTGATCACGCCTTGAGCGGCGAGATAGGAGAGCGCCAGAACGGTGATGAGCCAGGCGATGACTTCGGCTGAGGCTAATTGGATCTTGGCATCATAGAGTCCGGTGCCCAGGTGGCGTAGCGGCTGGGCCAGGATCTCGCCGGTGATGCCGGCTTTCCAGGCCAGCCCGGAAGTGTATTCCAGAGAGGGCAGGAGTTGTTCTTTGAGTGAAGGGAGATAGATGGTACGAAAAACCGAGGCTTTGCTGAAACGGTAAACGAATGCCATCTCTAAGAGCTCACGGGAACTGTTTTTGAAGCCGGCAACCGTGGCTGTATAAAGGGGTGGAACAATTGCCATGAGCACCAGCACGAAGGGGAGTGTGGCCGGTCGAAGCCAGATCATCAGGATGAT
>CAZJTS010000280.1:0-2567 GCA_964548975.1 uncultured Fastidiosipila sp. | reverse complement strand
GTTTACGACCGGCAGCGAATTGCACTGCTGCGTTCCGGCACGCTTGAAGGCGAGCTTCTTCTTCTCGTTCTTCAGGAGTTTTCTCAGAGATTATCGATTCCCAGGATATCATCAATCAACTCTTCTCCTGTCTTACCTGTGCCATCAGGCAGACCGGCACCGACCGGAGCCGCTTCCTGCGACTTTTCACTCTCATCTGCTTCGTCCAGGTTGTGTAACACCCGGATTCTGTGTTCGATCGAATCTCTGACTTCCGGGTTATCATCCAACCACTGACGCGCATTTTCTCGACCCTGGCCGATTCTTTCATCTTCATAAGAGAACCATGCGCCACTCTTGCGAATTATATCCGCTTCAACTGCGATGTCCAGAATACAACCGGATTTTGAAATACCCTTACCATACATGAGATCGAATTCGGCTTCTTTGAAAGGGGGAGCTAATTTGTTTTTAACAACCTTGACACGGGTACGGTTACCGATCGACTCACTGCCTGTTCTTAGGGTTTCGATACGTCTGACATCTAAACGGACTGAAGAATAGAACTTGAGTGCCCGGCCACCGGGTGTGGTTTCAGGGTTACCGAACATAATGCCCACTTTTTCACGTAACTGGTTGATGAACACGACTACTGTTTCTGACCGACTGATAACAGAGGTGAGCTTACGGAGTGCCTGTGACATCAGTCTGGCTTGCAGACCGACGTGGGAATCACCCATTTCGCCGTCAATTTCCGCCTTGGGGGTCAATGCTGCGACCGAGTCGACAACCACGACATCAATAGCGCCGCTTCTCACAAGCGCCTCACAGATCTCGAGCGCCTGCTCACCATTGTCCGGCTGTGAGACGATAAGATTATCGATATCGACACCGAGATTCTGCGCATAAGTCGGGTCTAGGGCGTGCTCAGCATCAATGAACGCTGCTGTGCCACCCATGGCCTGAGCTTCAGCGGCGATATGCAAAGCAACGGTCGTCTTACCGGAAGATTCCGGTCCATAGATCTCCACAATTCTGCCACAAGGAATTCCGCCTATACCTAGAGCGATATCCAGAGATAACGCACCTGTAGGAATCGATTGAATACTGATCTCACCTTGATCACTCATGCGCATGATAGCGCCTTTGCCGAACTGAGTTTCGATCTTGTCGAGCGCTGCTTGTAGCGCCTTATCGCGATCCTCAAACGAAATATTGCTTACTTCCTGCGTTGATTTACCGCTTTTTTTACGTGCCATATTTACCTCCGATTACATTCGAACATTTGTTCTGATTATACCGCAAGCCCCTCGCAAATACAATGCCAAAACTGCTACAAATTACGACAAAATGTACCAAAAAACGGCCACCGAAATCTATGGTTCAAGACTGGGATAATTGGTCAAGTATAGCCTTTCGCAACTGATTCAAAGCCTGTTTGCTGGTGTTTTCGCGGATTTTTTGGCGATTACCCGAAAAATTAAATCCCACCGTGTGAGTACCCTGTTTGGAAGCTATACCGATATAGACCTCACCGACCTCTTTATCTTCCATGGCATCTGGGCCGGCATTCCCTGTCGTAGATATACAGTAATCGACATTGAACATCTTTCTGCCCTTCTCGGCCATCTCACGGGCGCATGCGTGGCTGATAGCACCTTCATTGTCCAGTACGTCTTCACTCACACCGAGCACAGACGCTTTGATCTCAGTTTGATAGACACAGATGCTTCCTGCGAGTACCTTACCTAAACCTGAGACTGAAGCCAGTTCAGAAGCCCCCATACCTGCCGTCAGGGATTCGGCGAATGCCACCGTGAGATCGTTTTCCTGTAGGAGATCAACGACGACTTCAGCCAGTGAACGATCGCCGATCTCGTAAATATATTGTCCGAGCCTACTCTGAAGCACCTCGATGAGATCTTCCACAGCTTCTGACGAGTCACCGGCTTGTCTTCTGTGTGTGATGCGGAAGGCCATTTCACCCGTAGAAGCATAGGGTGCGAGTGTTGGGTTGTCTTGCGAATCCGCCAGGTAGTCAGCCATGACAGCAGCCGCATCCGATTCCCCTATGTCGATCAGATGGACATAGGTATTCTCCAAGATCTGTGGGCTATGCTGTTTCAGTAACGGAACCAGCTGATCCAGGAACATCGGCCGATTCTCGTTAGGTGGCCCCGGTAGGAGCGCCAGCAGACAGTTCAGCTTCCCGTCAATCAGTGAAGGGATCAAGGCACCCGGCGCTGTCCCGTTACTATTAGGTAAGGATTCGGCCAAAGCCGGCAACATGGCTTGCTTCAGGTTACTTTCGGTCATCCGGCGTTTGCGGGAAGCAAAATACGCCTTCAAGGTTTCCACTAAGTCGTCTTGTAGGACCAAAGTCTGTCCAGTGGCCTCAGCACTGACCTCCAGGGTAATATCGTCCGGTGTGGGGCCAAGACCTCCGGTCAAGAGCACCAGGTCACAGCGCGAAATAGCCCGCTCCAGCGTTTCCCTCAAACGACTCCGATTGTCCCCTACCACGGTTTGATAGTACGTACTGATCCCGAGTTTCTGAAGTTCCTGAGCGAGAAAAGTCGCATTGGTAT
>CAZJTS010000279.1:0-2589 GCA_964548975.1 uncultured Fastidiosipila sp. | reverse complement strand
CCAGGACAGTCCCTACAGCTTTCTGAAACTGCGCGACCAGTCAGCGATCCTGCCCCTTCTGGACGCCATGGAGATAGAGGCCAAAGAAGAAAAACCGCATTACATGGACTTCTGTCAGTCTTTATACGAGCAACTCATGATCACAATCATCCGCGAGAACGAAATGGATCTTACCTTCACCAAGACCGAGGACATCTCCTCCACCTGCGCCTCTCTGAAAACCTATATCGAAAAAACTACCAGCTCAAACTCAGCCTCGACGACCTGGCCGACCGGCTCCACGTAAACAAATTCCACCTCTCCCATCGCTTCGCCGAAGAATACGGTATGCCACCCATTCAGTACCTGATCTCTATCCGGCTCAAGGAAGCCCAGAATCTTCTTTCGAACTCCGACTTCTCCATCTCGCAGATTTCCGCGATGTGCGGCTTTTCATCCTTGAGCTATTTTGGCCAAAGCTTCAAGCGTGCAACCGGCCTCAGTGCCGGCGAATACCGTACCCAGGCCAAAGCCCAGGCCCGACAGAACCGTTCCGAAGCGTGAGTGCGTTACATAAGAACTGTCTTCCCGAGTGTTTTTTCCTTAAAATAGCTCTTGAGACCTAAGTAAGGGAGACAAATTATGCTAAGAATACGAGCACTGATCGCACTTACATTAGCCGGAGGGCTTGTATTGACCGCAGCTTGTGGCAGTAATACCACAACCACCGTTTCCGAAAGCGGGACCGTCGCACAGCAGACCTCAAATCCCTCAGGTTCTGAAACAGCTACACAGAGCCTGGAGACTTCAGAGGCCGTTTCGACAGAAGCACCGTCAACCGCGGTTCCGACCGAAACCACGAATTCCGAACACCCACCCATCGCCATCAACGAAAGAGGTATGTACAGCGAAGCGCCCGCAGGCATCTCGGACGACTGGAAGTCCTTGACCTTCGCCATCGCCTACGAAACCTATGACTGGCTGAATAAACCCCTGTCCAATGTCGATGCCAAATGGCAGCGGGTACTCTCCCCGCAGGGCGACACCGTGCTCCCGGGCACAAGACATTACGTCGGCCTTACCTTACCGGAGCTTCAGGCGGATGATCACGCAATGGGCCTCATCCAGGTTGCCGTCCTGAACCCGAATCGCTTTGAAGCCATTCCCATTGAAGAAGCCACAGTGGTTCACGTGAAACTCGATGGCTCAAGCTTTTTGTCCTACATGATCAACACCATCGCCTCTACCGATCCGACCCTGCCCAAAGGCTATCTTTTGCCCAAAGGTCTTGTCTATAATGACCCAGAAGAGAGGCTTACGGAACTTTACGGCGAGCCAACGGAGAAAGTGCAAGACATCACAACTTTTTACACCTATCTTGCCGAAAAGAAAAGCATGATCCTCGAGACCCTGAGCAGTGATCTGCACTCCGCCACGTTCCAAGTACATATCACTCCGGATTATGTCAAAGAAGCCACAGAAGCCATTAAAGAACATCCGAACGAATTAACGAAAGACTCCTATCTCTCGATCGGCGGCTACCACGTAAAGATGCATACGCCATTTATAGCCGCCAAAGAAGCCTTATATCTCACCAACTACGAACGGGACGAAGAAGTCCGCAAAGAAGAAGATGCACAGCTCATCGAGCCTCAGCAGGAAATCACGTATCAAACGGTGTCGCAAGGCTATGACAACCAGTTAATCACCTGGCGCCTCTACAACCCGGGTGAAGAACCCATCAGCATCGATGCCTCCACGGTGATTGGCATCCAGGTTTCCTTGATCGGTCGCCCTAAAGATGTACAGACCTACTACCTGGACAGCTATAATAATAGTAATGCCTCCTACCTAGAGATCGCGACACCCGACTACCATCTCCCGACGGTCGGAAACTATGGCGTCGTCCTCGGTGCGCAACTCGAACCTGAATTCCAAAAGATCCCGGACGAAATCGACGAGAAAGGCCAGGAAGGCAGCATCACCTTCGCCACAGAAATTACCGATGGCATGCGCTTCCAGGTCTACGGGCGCATCGATGAGCAACGCGGCTTTGTCGATTCTATATCGCTAACGATTGTGCTGGGCGAATAGGCGAGCGGGCCAGGGCTAGGGCTTTTGTTTGGGCTTAAGCGCCGGTCGGCTGTCATTTTTTCAACTTATGCACGATTCTTTCAGTTGAAAGGTTCAAGATAGTCCAGATTCTCGGGACTCTGGACTATCTTATTGCTTTTATTGAACCAGCGGGTGTGCACAAGTTGAATTTTTGACACGCCCGATGGTACGAGGCCCGCTTGAACATAGTATGCGTTGCCCCTTTTTCAACACTGTGGGCCAGAGGCAGCTGTCATTTTTTCAACTTATGCACGATTCTCTACACAGAAGAGTTTAAGATCGTCCAGTTTTACGCAACCCTGGACGATCTTCTTGCTTTTATTGAACCGATCCGCGTGCATAAGTGGAATTTTTGGCATTGCCGTATTGCCCGCATGGCCCGAATAGCCCGTCACCACCGCATCTGGCAGCCGATCCCCCTGTAACGCAAAAACTTCATTGATCAGGTGCACGGCATTCGTGTACCTGGACATCGTCGGATCGAGAAGAAGAGCC
>CAZJTS010000278.1:0-2607 GCA_964548975.1 uncultured Fastidiosipila sp. | reverse complement strand
CTCGACATGCTCTCGGCACAAGGTGTGAAGGCAAGCTTCTTTGTGACCGGCAGCTTTATCCGCAGCAACCCGGCGACGGTGACCCGCATGAAGAATGAAGGCCACCTGGTCGGTAATCACACGGATCGCCATCTGCGGCCGGCCGCTGCACTTGCAGAGGGACTCCAAGTCTTCCAGCAGGATATCCGGGGCGCCGAACAAGCGATGCTGTCAAATACGGGGTACCCTTTCGATCCGTTCTTTCGTCCGCCGGAGGGCGGATTCAGTGAACGGTCACTGGCCGTTGCCAACGCGGAAGGCTACACCAATGTCTTCTGGAGCTTCGGCTACCGGGATTGGGAAACAGATGCGCAGATAGCGCCGGCCGACGCACTTGCGATCATCAAACCCACATTCCGCACCCTTAGTATCCTGAATTAGTCATATTTTTGGTTCAGATTTGAAGCGTGAATTAATGAGGGCTTGTATAGCCTATATAGTAACCGCTATAATGCGAATATGTCAAACGAGAAGGTAAAGCGATTACTCGCAAGGCGTAAGGAATTAATCGATGAAATGGCAGCATTGTCTCACGCGTTGTATGGTACGTGGTATGAGCGTTTCTCCACTTGTTCCCGACCAAATTGCCGTTGTCATCAGGGCGAGTTACATGGACCGCGATACTATGTTGTGGCCAATCGTGCCGGCAGACAGATACAAAAGTACATACCGATCGGGCAAAAGGATGAGGTTCTCAAGGGTATGGATCAGGGGCGCCGCGTACGGGAAATACTGGATGAAATTACCGATATTAATCTGGAGCTAATCAAGGAGAGAGCGTATGTCGATTCATGAACTGACGAAGCAACTGGAAGATGCAGAATTCTTTGACGTTGGTCATCTGCCGTTAGCCGCCGCCTACTGTCGAAAGCTAAACCTCGTCGACACCATCAACCGTCTGGTTCAGTCTGACATGCAGTTGCAACCGGGCATAGCGGTTCAGGCGATGGTTCTGGATGTCTTGTCGGGACGCAGTCCGCTCTATCTCATGGAGTCCTTTGTTGAGGGGGTCGATACGGAACTGTTGCTGGGTGAGCGCATGGAGACAAGTCTCTTCAATGACACCAATCTCGGCCGCTCACTCGATGCCCTGGCGGCGTGCGGTACCGGCAAGATTCTGACCGAGGTAGGGATTAATGCGGCCTCCCAGTTTTCTCTGGATGCGACCACGGTCAGTTATGACACCACGTCAACCAGTGTCTGGGGTGACTACAAGGACAGTGAAGAGGATACACTTGGTCCTCACATCACATATGGGCACAGTAAGGACAACCAGCCACAATTAAAGCAGTTCATGACGGAGCTTCTCTGTGTAGAGAGAGGTGTTCCGCTCTTTGGCCGTACGCTGGATGGCAACCAGTCCGACAAGAAGTCAAATAACGAGATGCTGACGAGAATCGGATCGCTCATGAAGCGCCATGGTCTGGGTCCGGGCACCTTCATCTATGTGGCCGATTCCGCCATGGTGACCAAAGATAATCTGGCCGTGCTGGGCAAGAACCGGTTTATCTCCCGCTTACCGGCGAACTTCTCGGCTTGTCAGCGTGTCATTGATGAAGTCGTACAGGCCGATGTATGGGAGACACTCGGTAATTTGAATGAGTTAACGACCAGTAAGACGAGACCGGCCGCCATGTACCGCACGTCAGAACGTGAAATTACCCTGAATGACAAAACCTACCGGGCGATCGTCATTCACTCCGATGCACACGACAAGCGGCGTCAGAAAAAACTGGTCAAAGCATTGGAACAATCGAGCAGGGATCTGCGCGACCAGTTAAAACAGGTAACCACCCTGTACTACTGCGAACAGGATGCAAAGAAGGCGGTTACAGCGGTAGAATCGATGGCCACGGCACTGCATCACGTGAATGCAACCATAACCTCCGTTCAGGCCAGGAAACGCGGACGACCCCCGAAAGATCGACCGGCCCATACGGAAACGCGATATGAACTGACCTTTCAGATCGAAGAGAACAAGGATGCCGTAGAGCGATGGCAAACCAGTGCCGGCTGTTTTGTCCTATTGACGAATGTGCCGTCTGCCGGCGACGATGCACTCGACAGTGCCGGTATCTTAAAGGCCTATAAGGGTCAGTATGGTGTGGAAAGCGGATTCGCCTTTCTCAAAGATCCACTCATTGTCAACGATCTGTTCCTGAAGACGCCGGCACGAATCGACGCCTTGGGCATGGTCCTTATCCTGGCGCTCCTCGTTTACCGGCTGATGGAACGCAACATGCGCTTGTATCTCAGCCAGAATGAGATGACCGTCCTGGGCTGGGACGAAAAACCCACCGCCAAACCCACCACATACATGCTCTTTCGACTTATCCGCGGTATTCAGGTGCTCTGTATTGATGACCAACGGCTATACCTGAAACCACCTAACGACAGGCAGATGACGTTTCTGGAAGCACTGGGACTCGACCAGTCTGTCTACCTGGATCCTCGTTCCAAATGTAAGCCAGTAATTCCTCTTCAGTTGAGGTCAAAAGGGTGAGGAATGTGGGGTGTCTGCTCACCTGCCGGTGTATATCGCTTCCGCCAGCGGTTCAACAGGCTGAC
>CAZJTS010000277.1:0-2627 GCA_964548975.1 uncultured Fastidiosipila sp. | reverse complement strand
TAAACTCTTCTCGATAGTGTGACTCCAGATCATCCAGATAAGCTTCGATCGCGGCCGACGCTGCTGCATCGATCATGACAGCCAAGCTCATATCTTCGGCTTGGGCGCGACGAATCCGTCTATCGACCTCACTACCGAGGGTTGCGGCGAGTACCAGAACCTGTTCTGCATTCCCCAGATGATCCCGGATAGCTTTTCCGTGTAGGATCTGATCTGCCTCAGATCTGGGTAATAGTTTCAGACAATGACGCGGCTGAAGTCCAGCTAGTGTCGCTTCTATTGCGAAGTCGATTTTGGCCGTAAGTCGCTCATCAAGCGTTTGATCCCGATAGCCGAGCAAATGTAGCACTTCTTGGCGGTCAAGTTTTGTGATGCGAGTATCAAAGGACATAGTTGTCGGCCTCCAAAAACTCTGCCAATGTGTTACCGATAGTCTGCGGGTCAGCGCCCGGGATCGTACCCTGGCTCAATTGGGGCGGACCGCCACCTTTGGCCGCGAATTCTTGTCTTAGCTTCTGCAATAATGATTCTGTCGTAAGCGGTTTGGTGAGGAAGAAGCGGGGTTGCTTCACACTGGAGTTGTTCAGCAAGAGTAAGACAGTCGCCGGTGAATCGGCCTGGGAAATCTGTTTCAAAATATACTTACAAAAGTTGTCGTCATAGAAGGACGACTGAAGTTCAACCAGCGTTATAGGTGAGTTGTATTCGACTTTCGCTTGGAAGAGGGCAAGGGCTGCCGCTTCGACCTGTTTCTCTCGCTCCTCCAAACGGTTGTAGAGACGATCCAGTCCCTCCGGTAGTTCAGAGAAGGGGAGATGTAGTTTGTGGCCGAGGGTTCTTAGAGTCCTCTGATTGTCTTCTGCATAGACTACGGCTCGGTTACCTGCGAGCAAGGTAATTCTCACGCCCTTTTTCCATTTCTCAAGTCCGGTAGCTATTACAAGGCCGATTTCACCTGTGCGTCTGACGTGGGTGCCGCTACACGCACAGAGATCAGCGCCGGCGACCTGGACGAGGCGTATATTCCCCTGAATTTCCAATTTGCTGCGATACTGAAGCTCATTTGCCTCGGTCTCAGACACTGACCGGATGTCGATGAGGATATTCTCCCAGACTTTCTGATTAGTTTCGTAAATCAGCCGGCTCAGTTGCTCCTCGGTTAGAGGACCATTGAAGTCAAGAGTGGTGATATCTTCTCCGAGGTGGAAACCCACATTGTCATAGCCATAATGTTCATGCGTCAAGCCGGAGAGGATATGTTCTGCACTGTGCTGTTGCATGAACGAAAAGCGCCGCTCCCAATCAATGACACCCTTGACGATCTGACCCGGCTCTAAAGGCTCTGAACAAAGGTGCCAGATTGTGGCGGGATTTTCATCCTTGTTGTCATATAAGGTATAGTACACCCTGTTACCGGACAAAAAGCCGCTATCGCCAGGTTGCCCACCGCGTTCGGGGTAAAAGAGCGTGCGGTCCAGACTAACCTTATAGTTCACCTCAGGAAAGTCCGCAGACTTATAGGGTTTACAGGCAGTCACACGGAGATCTTTTTCTCTAAGATAAGGATCCAGATCGAAATATTCATCAAAAAAATAACGGGCATTTTCCATGCCCGTTATTATACAAGATTTTCCGTTATACCTGTCGCTTAGTATTGGGAAAAGGCCAGAATCACGAAGTTTGCTACGAAGAGCAGTGCCGAAACCAGGAGGATCGGGTGGATGTCCTTAAACTTTCTCTGAGTGACTTTCACGATGATGTAAGCGATGAAGCCGAAGGCAATACCGTGAGAGATCGAGTAGCTGAGCCCCATGAAGATCGAACCAAAGAAGGCCGGGATAGCTTCTGCCAGATCTTCCCAAGTGATTTTCGCGAAGTTCGCAAGCATCATGATACCGACGATAACCAGAGCGGGCGCGGTAGCCGTGCCGGGTACGATACTGGCGATCGGGGAGAAGACAATGCAGATCAGGAAGAGGATGGCTGTAGTCACGGAAGAGAGACCTGTACGACCGCCCACACCGATACCGGCTGTGGATTCAACATAGGTTGTCGTGTTGGATGTACCCAGGACTGCGCCGACCGAAGTGGCAATAGAGTCAGCGAACAGGGCTTTGTCCAAACGCGTAGAGAAGCCGGATGTATGCTGCATGCGAGCTTCTTCCTCGGCGGTGAAGATCCCGGAGGCACGACCGGTACCGATGAAGGTGCCGATGGTATCGAAGGTATCCGAGAGGCTGAAGGAGAAGATCGTGATTAAGGCAAGCACCAGTTTCTCAGGTCCTTGATTGAAGAGTGAAAGCAGACCTTCGCTACCGAACGCCGCACCGAAAGTCTGACCCAGACCGGCGAAGGCGTCAGAAACCGTTACCGCATTTGTGAAGTCCAGAGTAGTTACCCCGATGATAACTGCGAAGACCGTGCTCAGCACAATACCGTAGAGCAGTGCGCCTTTGATGCGCAGGAGCAGCATGACGATGGTGATAATCAGGCCAAAGACGAATACGAGTACGCCGGGGCTCTTGAAATCGGTCATGGCCGGTAAGAGCTGGATGCTGCCGGATTCGAACTGAGGATTGTTGTGAATGATACCGGAATTGATGAGGCCGATGTAAGCAATGAAGACG
>CAZJTS010000276.1:0-2628 GCA_964548975.1 uncultured Fastidiosipila sp. | reverse complement strand
TTCTGCAGGCGTTGGTCCACGAGGAACTCCTGCTCGGTGCCGTCGCCGACCACGATCTCCGCATTCGGGAATTCCAGCGCCAGTTCTTCGGCTTTCTGTCGGTCTCGTTCCACCAGTTTCACGCGTAATGATCTGGCCAAAAGCTGGGGTATCAGATAGCGGACAGTGATTCCGCCCCCTATGATGAACACTGAACGGAAGGGTTTCACTTCCTGCCCAGCCATCCGGAGGAAGTGGTCGAGCGCCGGTTTTTGGCCAATGACATGGACGGAATCCTCCGCCTGCAGGATATGGCTGGCGCGCGGGATGAGGTGCTCGCCTTCCTGCTCGATGGTGCATAGCAGGATGTCGGGAATTAAAGATCTGAGTCTGTAAATGGGCACCCCTTCGAGCTCGCTGCCGGCGTGGATGCGTACGTTCAGGATTTTGACGCCTTCGATGGTGAAGGGCTCGATGTAGTTGGCGGCGGGGAAATCGAATTCCTCCACGATTTCGCGGGCGGCTTCGAGGTCCGAGTTCATCATCAGCGAGATGCCGATCAGGTCCCAGCCGAAATCGATGCCTTGGGAATACTCGGGGTTGCGGATGCGGGCGACACAGTGCTTGGCGCCGAGCCGGGAGGCGACGATGGATGCGACGATGTTGATCTCGTCATTCGGCGTGGCGGAGATGAAGACATCACAGTCCGGCACATCCGCTTCCATCTGGATGTCCGGAACGGTGCCGTTGCCGACCAGCGCTTTCAGGTCCAGTTTCTCGCTCATGGCCGCCACGATATCTCTATCCTGATCAATAAGCGTAAGCTGATGCCCTTCGCGGATCAGGTCTGTGCAGATGGATTCACCGACCTTGCCGGCACCGACGATGACGATTTCCATGGCCCCTCCTCCGAGTCAAGTTTTCGAGAACATTCTACTATTATTTAACAAGGGGCAACAGACTTAGGGGCGTATGTGCTTGACTGATCAGCTGACATAAAATAAACTCTTCACATTCGAAAATCGAATTCGAAAATCAAATATCTAGGAGTAGGTATGGAATCCGACTTGATTCGCCGACTGATCCTCGGCTTTATGGAACTGCAAGTCCTGGCTTGCGCGCTGAAATCGCCCATCTGGGGCACCGGTATGTATGAATACTTGCGAGAGCGCGATGTCAAAGTCAGCATGGGCACCTTGAACCCGATGCTGAAGCACATGGAGAAGAGCGGGCTCCTCACTGCCTCCTCGAAACGCTGCGGCAAATCGACCCGGATATATTACGAGATAACGGACAAAGGCCTGCTGGAACTGCGCGCCGGCCTGGCGCAGGCACGAACAACACTTGACGAAATTGACACCATGATGGGAGAAATTGATGGATAACTATTACCGACACAGCGCTGACGAAGTCAAGCAGGAGCTGGGCGTCGAGCAGAACGGTTTGACTGCCGCGGAAGCGGAAAAGCGCCTGGAAGAGTACGGCGAGAACGCGCTCCGCGCCGAGGAGAAAGTTTCTCCGCTGAAAATACTGCTCCATAACATCACCAACCTGATCGTCTATCTGCTCGCAGCCGCGGCAGCGCTTTCCTTCTTCATGGGTGATTGGGTCGAGGGCGTTGCTGTTATCATCGCGCTCCTGATCGCCGTCCTGACCGGCTTCTTCACTGAGCTTCGCGCTCAGAAATCGGTGGAATCCCTCCAAGGACTCATCGAAACGACCAGCAAGGTCATGCGGGACGGCGAGGTCAAAGAGATCGATTCGGCCGAGATTGTGCCCGGCGACCTCCTCTATCTCGAAGAAGGTGATTCAGTCACCGCCGACGGCCGGCTCCTGGAAACGAAGAATCTCGCCGCACAGGAAGCGGCTCTGACCGGCGAAGCTGAAGCGGTGGACAAAGACGCCGAGACCGTCCTCGACGAGGATGTCTCCCTCGGCGACCGCATCAACATGGTGTTTGCCGGCACAGTCATCACGCGTGGCAACGGCTACGCCGCGGTGACCGCCACGGGTATGGACACCGAGGTCGGTCAGATCAGTGACATGGTGGGCAAGGACAAAAAGAAAGGCACGCCGCTCGATCGCGAGATGGACAGGCTCAGCAAGATCCTGATGGTCATGGCTTTCGTCGCTGCGCTCGCCGTCTTTATCATCGGTTTAATCACGGACAAAGAGATGGAGGCCATGCTCCACACAGCCCTGATTTTGGCCGTGGCAGCGATCCCCGAAGCGATGCCTGCGGTCTCGACCATCACCCTCTCCCGCGGCATGAAGACGATGGCGGAGCACAAAGCCCTCGTCAAGAGCCTGCCCGCCGTGGAAACGCTCGGCTCAACTTCTGTCATCTGCACCGACAAGACCGGCACCCTCACCGAGAATCAGATGACCGTCGAGCAGGTGCGCCTCTCCGACGGAGAGCACTTCGAGGTGGAAGGCAACGGCTACAGCCCCGAAGGCAAAATCCTGCAGGACGGCAATGAGGCGGAGGCCACGGACCTCCTCTCGCGACTGGTTCTGGCCGGCGTGCTAGGCTCCAACGCCACGCTCGAAGAGAAGGAAAACGACATTAGAGTCCTCGGCGACCCCACCGAAGGCGCCCTTGTCGTACTCGTCCAAAAACTGGGCCAGGAGCGTGATGCCCTACATAGC
>CAZJTS010000275.1:0-2637 GCA_964548975.1 uncultured Fastidiosipila sp. | reverse complement strand
ATGAAGCTTCTGGATTATCTCCGTTCTCGTGGTCTTCGTGATGCCGGTTTCTCTGCTGATGCCTATTTTCTGACCGACCCGCAAGGCTCCCCGATGGGCGGCAGCGGGCTCATGGCCACCGCCCACGATCTCTGGCTTGTAGCATCCATTCTGATGAACGAAGGCCGCTGGAACGGCAAGCAGATTTTCCCCCTCGACTTTTGCTGCGACGCCGTCCGCGCCCATACCGACACCCGAGCTTCCTCCTCCAGTCGCGACACCGCCTATGGCTATGGCTACCAGATCTGGCGCCACCGCGCGGGCTGGTATTTCTCAGGCATGGGCGGCCAAATGGCCATCTGCATCCCCGACCACCAACTAATCTTGGTCACGACAGCCGAAATGTCAAACACCGATACCCAACGGGTATTGGACTTATTCTTTAGTTTGTTTGTCGATGTACCTTCAGGCGATGGAAATACTCTCGATCCTCCGATCCGGAGCTTACCTTTGGCCGGCGGGTTCAATGGAGACAGCATTTCTAGTGACCAACTTCCGGAATCTCTGAGTGTTGACTTCTGCTCCTGGCAGTTCAAGGATGGCAAAGGCCAGCTTCAGCTTCGCCAGCCGGGGACTCAAGCCACCCTCACCTTGCCATTCGCCCTCGGCAAACAAAGCGCCTACACTATTCCCGAAACCGACCATAAAGCCTTTATCTCAGCCCAACTTCTCAGCCCTACCCGCATCCATATCATGGTGCAGGTGATCGACACTGAACTCGGGACTCTGCATTGTCAACTGGATTTTGGCCAAAGCATTACCCTTGCCGTCCGCACGACAATCGAGCGGGGCTATCGGGACTGGCAGGGAATCTGGAGTTAGCTCAGCTAATTCTGTGGTCTCGATTTCAGGTTATGCGCAGTTTATTCTGTGGTCTCGATTTCAGGTTATGAGCAGCGGCCGGAGATGAGACTCACAAAACTCGAGATTTTGGCCAAAGTAACATGGTGGGTAAAGATCTCCTACAACTGCTTCACCATCACCCACTCATGCTCATTGTCTCGGATAACTTCGAAGCCCAAACGTCGGTAGAGTCGCCAGGCAGGATTTGCTTTTTGGACAGAAAGTGAGGTCTGTTTATAGCCTCGCGCCTTAAGCTCAGCTAACAATGCCTTCATCAGCGCCGTTCCTATCCCCTGACCGCGGTAGTCCTTGAACACAGCTACCGACAAAGACTGCGTCTCGTCGTCAACATGGCCGTAGTCATGCATGATTCTCGCCCATGCGGCGCCGACCACCTTACCACCGACTTCCGCCAGAAAACAGACATCATCAGCTTTACCGAAGTCGGTGTAATAGATCGCGAGCTCTGCCTGATCGACAATGCTGCGAGGCGGTGGGGTCGCACCTTCCGGGATAAAGATCGCTTCGTAAAGGAAGTCTTTGAGCAGGTTGTGTTCGTTTCGTTTCAGCGGTCTGATGTTGAGCGTCATGTCCACGGGAGCTAGGATTGGTATTTGACTTGCTTGGCTTTGGCCAAAGCGCCGTCATAGATCTCAATCAGGGCATCGCACCAGGCGTCGAAGGCCGGGTCCTGTTTCTGGAGCTCTTCGTGCTGGCGGATGTAGTTCAGGGAACGCTCGACGCCTTCGCGCCAGAGGATTGTGGCCGTGTAGCCGGGCACGATGCGCTTGACCTTGCTGTTGTCGAAAATCACGGAATGCATCTTGTCGCCCGTGAGGCCGCCGTTCCAGTCCGGCTCGACCTCGCCGATCACCGACGTCGGCAGGTAGTAGGGCTTGAACTCGACGCCGAGGATTGCCGCGACCACCTCCGCCATTTGATTCCAGCTGAGGACTTCGTCGCCGGTGATATGGACCGCTTCGCCGATCGCGTGGGGGTTGGCGATGAGGCCGATGAAGGCTTTGGCGAAGTCTTCGTTGAAGGTCACCGTCCAGAGCGACGTGCCGTCGCCTGGCATAATCACGGGCTTGCCATCTAGCATCCGCTGGATCACGGGCCAGCAGCCCTTCGGCGAATCCAAAGCAAAGGGCACACTCCGCTCACTATAGGTGTGAGACGGTCGGACAATCGTAATCGGGAAACTGTCATCGCGGAAAGCCCGGATACAGGCTTCTTCGCAGGCGATCTTGTCGCGCGAATACTGCCAATGGGGATTTCTGAGGATCAAACTCTCGTGAATGTAAGGGCTCGGCGGGGGTGTCTGATAGGCTGAAGCCGAGCTGATGAAAATGTACTGCCCGGTCTTGCCCTTGAAAAGCCGGAGGTCCCGCTCAACCTGCTCGGGCCTATAGGCCACAAACTCCGCCACGCAGTCGAACGTATGGCCTTTCAGCAGCTCCGCCGCTTCCGTTTCGTTGTTGATATCGCCCTGGATCACGGTGACGTTCTCGGGGATCTCGTCCGAGCGGTTCCCCCGGTTGAAAAGATACACCTCCGTGTGTCCGTCTGTCGCCAGCTGCCGGGTAATGGCGCTGCTTATCGTGCCGGTTCCACCGATCAAAAGTACTTTCATAGGCCTGCTCCTCTCGCGTTTGGTTTAAGTATAACTGAGGGGGCGGGGTGGGTTGTGTCGGATTGGGTTGGAGGCTTTGCACTTTGGGAAAATTCGGTAATTACCGAATTTTCCTGGTATGC
>CAZJTS010000274.1:2415-2656 GCA_964548975.1 uncultured Fastidiosipila sp. | reverse complement strand
GACTGGGCATCAGGAGCATGTCCCATGGCCTGTTTAGTAAAATCCCCAATGTCCTAAATGAGCAGACGGAAAGTTTCTGCAATCGGTCGTTGGACTGGATTGATTAAATAAAGAAATCCGGCGCAGAACCAAGGAAATAGGGATCTTTCCTAAACCTGATTCCTAAAGCCAACTCACCAGCATGAACTTGTTGGAGTACCGTGAAGAATCGCTTACCTCAAGGCCATATATACGTGCTGTT
>CAZJTS010000274.1:0-2405 GCA_964548975.1 uncultured Fastidiosipila sp. | reverse complement strand
GGCCGCGTAAGCTGAACGGAGTCCTATGAAAGTTGCGAACTCTATTTGACACAACCATTCTCATCTGCGAGAAGAAAAATCTCCAGGTCAGTGGTCCAGAAGACATCACCGGCATCATCACGGCCTGGGACTTGCCCAAGCTGTATGAGCAGATCTGAGGCGAGTGTAACCATGTTTCGTTCGCGTAGGGCCGGCCCCAGGCTGGTCGACCCCTGCATTCTTCTAGAGCTTATCCCTCTCAGCCAAAGACCTGTACGCCTGAACGTTCATTATCTCAGTACCGGCCCACTCGCCTTCCCGCAGAATAACATCTTCCATTGATTCTGCTAAAGTAGAGACCCTGCCCTTGGGAAAGGTTCTGAGAAGTCGAGACCCCAGATTCGAGTAAGAAAGAAGGCAAACTGCCTGGTCAGAATCCCATAGTTCAGTGCGAAGCGTAGAGTCAGTTTCTCGGCTGTAATCAAACTGAAAGCCTTTGACGAGCTCTTTCCCTGTAAGATCATAGAAGACTTTTTCTGCGTCATCGTCTTTATAGGCAGCATTCTGCAGAATTACCTGTACATTGGTCGTGCTGAACAGGTTCAGAAATGTTCTTAGCTGAACTTTGTCTTCGTTATGCTTCTCGAACATCATCACCGGCATCTTTTTCTCATCGCCAAGCTCTTGAAAATGCAACAATGTGCACTGCTCGTCATTCAAGTGCAGCCCGGATTGTTCAAGTACTTTCGCGAACAAGTAGCAAGAGGCCGAGGAGATAATCGTGTCGGCGACAAGGAATTTCCCCTTGTCGGAGAGCTTGTCTGTAATCTTTTGGCCAAAATCAAGCAGAATAGCGGTCTCTTCTTGGGAAGGTTCATAATCGGTCAGGTCGGCGACCCACCAAAAATGGGTTGGCTCGAAATTGAAATCGCAAATCTCGTTAAGCATACGGGCAGCTGTGATCCAGTCGAATTTCTCCTCGCCAAACGTCTGGTCGATTTCCCGCGCGTCAGCCTGCCGGAAAGTGATATTGTCTAAACCCAGCCGCGCCTTCAGCTCATTTGCGCGCATGATCGCAGCTTCGCTGATGTCAATTCCTATAACTTCCGCATCCGGAAAAAGCGTTGCCAAAAAGCAGGTCGCGATGCCATTCTCACAGCCTACGTCGAGAATTCTCCTCGGCTCTTCGTGTCTTAGCGAATAAAGCCAATCAAAGTATCTTCTGTACAAGTCTGTTGAGTAACGCGCGAAATCAATACTTAGATCCAATGTATGGTTTTTCAACCTGTAAAATTCTTCATCAGACCTTTCGTTCTCTTCGTCATCCGATAAATCGAAAAATTGTGTCACGATCTCCGGATCGTGCTTCTTATACAAAATATCAATGAACTTATTCATCGACTTAACAGGGGCGAGCTTGATCCGGTTCAGGTATTGAATTACGAAGTCTGAGGTACGATTCTTATTACTTATCTTACTCATGCAGAGTCTCCTTCTACTGCTACAACTATTATTTGCTGATTATACAGCATTTGCGAAGGCATGTTAAAGCCTGGCCGTCATCTCGTGATCAGGTCAGCTCACTTGCAGTGCAGATGCTCGCAACTACTCATCGCAGTCCTCATCAGCTTCGACGAAGCGCACACGCGGCATGTCCAATTCATCGACATCTTTGTCCAGATGGTTTGCGAGGAAAGCTTTGGCCGAAGCCTCGTCAGGATCCGGCAATCTGCAGTATTCCAGCATCGCCATCTGGGCGAGCTTGATCCCATTGGCATATCTGGAATCGTATTGCTCATCCGGTACCTCATCCTCCTCATGGTCATACTGCTCGATGGTGAAAGAATCGATCTTGGCAATTTCGCTGTCAAAGTCGACATCGGCTCTCCTTACACCGCTTGGTCCTGCCAAAGAGACCCCAGCGCTGCCTGTTTTCAGTCTATCGTTTTGGCCCAAACATTCAACCTTCATGGGCAACACAGCCGCTTGCCGTCCACACAATGGGACACCACACCTGCTTTCGCCGCTCATTGACCGCGAAAATCCCCTGCGCTAAGATGAACATGTTAGGCAGGCGTGGTTTGAGCCGCATATGACCCTCAGGCCAAAGCCGCCCGCCCCCACCCCAACCCCACATAGATCGCAGATGTACCTTGGCAAGAATGATTCCCCCGCAGCTGAGTCCGGACCAGGAGAGCGCCGCCGAGGTCAAGCTCTTCCGCGCCTTTGAGGAGCTGGAGAACACCCACGACTGGGTCGTGCTCCACTCGGTCGGCATCGCGCGCCACCTCTCACAATCTATGGGCGAAGCCGATTTCGTCGTCGTGGCACCCTATCTGGGCGTGCTGGTCCTCGAGGTCAAGGGCGGCCCAGTGGACAAATTTGACGTTTATCGGAGCACCAAGGCCAGACAAACGTCATTTTTG
>CAZJTS010000273.1:417-2678 GCA_964548975.1 uncultured Fastidiosipila sp. | reverse complement strand
ATCCGAGATGTACTGGGATTTTGCGAAGCAGACGGAGGCGACCCGGGACTTCTTCTTGCGCCACCAGGACCGCATTATTTTCGGGACTGATAACTACAATCACGAGCAGCCGAAGAATCGGGAAGATGCGCTCGTCCTGAATGATCTCGAACGTAAATTCATCACGACCTCGGAGCAGATCACCGCCTGGGATCAAACGGTGCCCGGTATCGATCTGCCCGAATCGGTGCAAAACAAGATTCTTGCCGATAACTTCGCTAAGCTCACCGGCCAAAACCCACGGCCTCTGGATTACCCCAAGGCTATCGCTTACATCGAGGAGCGTCTGGCTAATTCGGCATTCAAGCTGTCGGCTGAAGAAGAGGCTTTATTAATAGAAGTTAGAGATGCGCTGGCCGGAGGTGCTCAATGACACAGATGCTCAGAGAAGCCCGGGAGCGTATCCGGGACATTCGCATGCGGGAAGTCGTAGTGCGATTGCGTGATGAAGGGCAGGCATTGCCGGACACGTCGATCAGTATTCGGATGAAGAACCACGACTTTCTCTTCGGGGCAGTCAGTTATTTCTACGGCACCACCGATCACCCGGGTAAGAACAGCCGCTTTACCGAGTGGTTCACCCGTCTGTTCAACTACACAATGGTACCCTTCCACTGGAATTGGTACGAACCCGAACGCGGGTCTTATGACGAACCCTACACCGGCAATCTCGCCCGCTGGGCAAAGGCCAACGGGCTGAAGTCGAAACTCCATGCCCTGATCTGGCACGAATGCTGCCCGACTTGGCTCGGCGACGATGAGGTAGAAGAAGCGTATATCAAGCGACTGACGCATCTCATGGAACAGTATGGCGACAGTTTCGATTTCTTCGACCTGATCAACGAAATCACGGTCGCCGACCGATTCGATAATCCCGTTTCCCGTTGGATCAAGCAGAAGGGTGATATCGAAGTAATCAAGTTCGGTACGGAACTGGTACGTTCGCTGAAACCGGATGTGCCCTTGATCTACGGTGAATGGAATGTCCACGGTGAGGAGTATCCGGCGCTCTTGCAGCGGATGCGCGACGCCGATGTCGATATCGATCTGCTGGGTATCCAGAGTCATATGCATAGAGACCTCTGGTCACATGAAGAAGCCTGGCGAGTGATGGAAACCGCTGCCGCTTTCGGCTGGCCCATTCATTTCCCTGAAGTTTCCGTCTGCTCCGGCAAGCCTTTAGGACAGATGTCTTATCTGCCGGGCGCTAAAAATGTGTATACAGAGACACCCGAAGATGCCTTGTGGCAGGCAGAGTTCACCCGGGACTTCTACACAATTCTCTTCAGCCATCCGGCGGTGGAAGCCGTGTCCTGGTTTGACTTTGTTGATCATCGCTGGCTGGGCGCACCCGCCGGCCTCGTTGATGATGATCTCCACCCGAAGCCGGTGTACACTGCGCTCTGGGATCTGATTCACCGCGAATGGCACAGTGATGCCGACCTCACGAGTTCGGAGTCCGGTGTGGCGGATGCCCGCCTGTTCTTCGGCCAATATGAGATAACAGTCTATAGGGATGGTGAGGCCAGAACCTTTGATTGGGAGCTGAAAAGACCGTCCTTTTATACCGGAAATGATGAGGCACTGGTTCTGGATGTGGACTGGAACAGTCTGAAGCCCCAGTAAATTGACTGACAGGATTATTGAATCAGGGCCAAAGTACTCAAGCTTAGCGCAAATTACATGCGAAAAAATGGGTAAATGGGGAAAATTGTGAGTAAAAGTGCCTTGCCAGAGCCTTTTAACGTTGCTATAATACACAAATGGACTTGGTCCTTCTTTTTTTCACAGATGGGTAAACCTTTACCCAAGGACAACGCATAGCAGTATGCATAAAAGAATTAGTAGATCCCCGCTCCTATCGTACCTGCCGGAAGCAGGAAGTGACGTGCGCTAGGTAAACGATTACACAGGTGAAGAACATATGCGAGAACCGTTAGGTGAACAAGTAAACTCCAAGAACAAAGGCCGCTGGGTCGGTCTCTTTGCAGCTCTTTTGCTTGCTGTGCTGGGCGGTTCGGCCTGTTCCGGTGGCGAGATCAGCCCCATGCAGCCACTCGGTACGGAAGACTGGTATCGTCTGCCTTCAGCCAATGAAGAAGACAACAGTTATGCGGCGGTCTCCAGAGACTATCGTTTCGAGATGGCAGATGAAGACATTGAACTCAGCTGGACTTCCGATGCGGTTGAAGGTGGCACACCTGCGACCATCGGTGAAACAG
>CAZJTS010000273.1:0-407 GCA_964548975.1 uncultured Fastidiosipila sp. | reverse complement strand
GAAACAGAAGTTCTTCAACTCGATCGCGACAGCTGTAAGGCTACACTCACATTTACTGCGCCCACAGATGGACTTTACAATCTGGCACTCTCCTATGTGATGCCGGAAGGTAGAGGACAGGCTGCGAGATTGCGTTTCGAGATCGACGGCGAACTGCCTTTCAGCGAAGCACAATTCGTTAATTTCGGGCGTGTTTATGAATACACCAATATTGAGACAGTTTCCGCAAACGAGCGCTATGTATTCCCTAAAGATACCGCCGGTAACGAAATCCGGCCGGAAACCACTGAGTTGGAGATCCTGCAGGAGCGTCTGGCTCAGGACAGCTACGGTGTGTACGGCGGCCCTTACGTCTTTGAGTTGAGCCAAGGTGAACACACCATCTCGGTCTCAACCGACACCGAAGC
>CAZJTS010000272.1:0-2696 GCA_964548975.1 uncultured Fastidiosipila sp. | reverse complement strand
TTGCCACATCCAGCATAGAGTCAGCCAGGGAGCCATTAGCACTCAAGCGGCCGAGCTGAATCTGGTCAAGTGTGCTTGCAAGCTGGTTAACGTCACCCTGCCCAACCAGTTCAGCCAGCAAGTTGTTTTTAAGTGTTAGTAACGCATTGGGGCCGTTTTCGTCGTGATAACCTAAAGGCTCCAACAGAAGTGCTGCCTGGAGCTGTTCGTCAGCGGTGCCGCTCTCATAGACATGGCGACCACCCTGCTCAACCAATTGCTCTTGTAGTACACGTATCTCGCGGGTGAACGGCACACCGGACTGTTTAATCACGGTTGCCATCGGTAGAAGCTGACTGGGATCCGCACTCGACAACACCTCATTGGCCTTCCAGCTCAGTCGCTCTTCAAGCGACAAACCGTGTTCGGCGCTGAGTGAAGCCTGAGAGTTCAGACCAAGGTTATCAGTGATCGCTTTCACCTTGGATTCAAACTCCGTTAGTGGCACCTGATCTACCCCTGACGGTGTGACCATCTGTGACATCTCAAAAACGGCTTGGCCCTCAAGCGGGTTGATATCGGCTTGCTTTGGCATCGTCATTCCCGCTGCCATCATGGAGACCGCTGCCACCCCGGCAGCGATGCGGACTAGATTTGGCAACTGGCGAATGCGATCCAGCAGACGATTAACGCTCATGCGCTCATGCGGCGATGCGGCTGCAACCTGGCCATTGTCGACCGTTAGAATTTGGCCTACATCGAATCGTGAATGTGTCATCGTTTTCTCCTTGATTCGGATGAACGTCAATCGTCTGCTGCTGAGTGCTTAAAGCGCGCGCGCTTTAAGCATGTTTGTCGGTTCTATCCCTTCGGCCTCCATAGCCTGCAAAACAGACTTGCCGCCCTTAACAGCAATCATTCATCAGTTGTCTGGCGAATAATCGGACAGCGCACAAAACCGGCATCCGTCGTCAGGAACAGCTCGGCATGATCAACTGGCACCAAGGTGGCCGGCATCTTATCGAACACCAACAGCGCCGGTGCGTTATCGATGTCCTTCTGTTCAATCCGGCAGTGTTCGTCGGTCAACACGGCAACCAGCGACTCAACCAGGTGCTGAGGAACATTAATGTTCTGCTCATTGACATCGGCGATCAGTGTCAACACTTCCTTGCCTTCGATCATCACCGGAACCACGTGAAAGCGTTCAAAAATGCGTGTGTGTTCGTTCATTACTGTGCTCATACAATTGTCCTTTCAGTTTTTTTACATCCGAGGTCCGGAGGGTACGGTTCGTGTCATGTCCGCCGCGGTGATCGCAGGGGCACCGTCCATCCGTTGTGGCAATGCGGCACCATTTGCTTGCGCATTGCTACCGACCATATCATCACGTACGTCGACTATCAGGCCGTCCATCCCTGTGGCTCTCATGAGGATGGAGGCCTGCTCAATCGGATCAATCAAATCCATCAGTTCCAAGCCTTCCTGTACTGCCGGCAGCATGGCATCCGGCATCAGATCCACCCAGCCTTCCGGACTGGCCATCTGATCGTTAACAGCCGTCACATCGTCCAGCATGTGGGCCTGGGCCATATCAAAGCCAGACCAGGCAACCGCTTGTGTTGCACCCATTAGGACTGCCATATCAACACCCTCCTTCTACGGGCCAATGTGCTCTGATCGAGTATAGACCAAAGTAATTTCCGGTTAAACCATTTGATTAGAGTGCGGTGGTGTTGGCGACGGAACCGATATGGCTAGGGGATCATTGTGAAGGTCGGCCGCTACGCTGTGTGGCAGCCGAATATCCATGCCCAGTCGCAAGGTTTGAGCCAGGGATTCGGCAGTCTGAACCAGTATTGATACGCCACTACTGTCGTCAGCCGCGCAGCGACTGATCAGATCATCCCCCAGCCGACACTCCACCTGATCACCTTGGCAAGATACGGAAATCGTATCGGGGAGTGAGTGAGATTCAGTGCCGGGCTGCTGAGGCGGCGTCGAAAGCTCTTTGAATGCACGGGCCAGAAACGCTTCGGACTCTGTAATCGAACGAGCAACCATCCCGTCTGGATCTGGCATGAGGCCGTCGAGCTGTTTCACCATCAGCACCATGTTTGAAAAGTGCTGCATCGCCTGAACTGTTTCCTCGAACGAAATGGGCCTTTCCTGCGTTGATTGCGGCATGGAACACTCCTGAAAAACAAATGCGGTTATACCGGATATAGACATAAGCATACCTTTTTGCGATGATTCACGCCACACACACGTAAGCATCGGCTGATGGCCGAGATAACACAAAGGGATCACCCATGTTTAAAAAAGCCCGCTTTTACCGTGCTGATCAAATGGAACAATGGCCTGCCCTGGCGTCCGAGTCCGAGCTCTGCGAAAACCTGTCTGAGAAACAATACAGAGAGTGTGCCGCCAGCCGCGATTTCAGCGCCGGCTGGGTACCGCCCTGCCCCGCCATGGAGGACACGCAGTTCGCCCGTATGGTGGAGGGTACCGCGCTGATCACCCTCAAGATCGAAGAAAAGAAAATTCCGCCTTCAGCACTGGCTATGCAACTGCAGGAGCGGATCGATGAGATTGAAGCGCGTGAATGTCGCAAAGTACGCGGGAAGGAGAAAAAACAGCTGAAGGAAGACATCTACATGGATATGCTGCCTTCCACGCACAGCGTCTATTCAACGATCAACGCCTACCTGATCCCC
>CAZJTS010000271.1:0-2712 GCA_964548975.1 uncultured Fastidiosipila sp. | reverse complement strand
GCCTCGCGCAGGCGCCGCACCGCGTCACGATATACTGCTGTATCATAGCGGCGATTCATGGCCTTGAGGATCACGTCAGAGCCGCTCTGCAAGGATAAATGAAAGTGCGGACAAAGTTTCGGGATGTGCGCGGCGCGATCAACAAACTCGGCGCTGATCGACTGCGGCTCTAATGAAGACAGGCGAATTCGCTCGAGCCCCTCAACTGCAGCGATTTTCGCGATCAAATCTACCAATGCTGTCGAGGGCTCACCGCGATCCTCACCGTACGAGCAAACATGAATACCGGTCAAAACAACTTCCTTGTAACCCTGTTCCGCCAGCTGGAAAGCTTCAGCGAGAACCTGCTCCTCTTCCCGGCTGCGTACCCTGCCTCGAGCCAGCGGAATTGCACAGTAACTGCAAAAATTATTGCAGCCGTCCTGGACCTTGAGGTACGCACGCGTTTCGCGCTGCTCGGTCACAGATCCGAATTCCGCAAAATCGCGAATACCGGCAATTTCCACCCGATCAGGTGCCGTGCCCGACAAGAGAAATGCTTCGATCGTCTCGAGTAAATTCTCTTTGCCCACATTACCGATGCAAAGATCGGCGGGCAGCTCATCGGGCTTGAGCTCAGCCTGGCAGCCAATCGCAACCACCAGGGCCTCAGGATTATGTCGTTTGGCCTTGTGCAGCTGTTGACGGGATTTGCGTGCGGCTTCGTTGGTTACCCCGCAAGTATTCAGTATATAGATATCGGCTTTTTCAGAATATTCAACCAAGGAGTAGCCGGCTTGACGAAAGCGCTGGGCAATCGCATCTGCTTCGTAGCGGTTGACCTTGCACCCGAGATTTTCGACGGCCACCCTGGCACGGGCCGGGCGGCCCGCCTCCGGAAAAGTCTGGTTCATTTTCTCTTGCCTTTCTTCTTGGTTGTAGGTTTCACCGGAGCCGAGGACTCTGATTTCCTTCCCCTCCCCGACTCGGGTTTTGCGCTTTTGCCGCGGCTTTTGCTGCGGACAGAGAGGTCAATACGGCCGCTCTTCTTCTCGTCGACCATACTAAGGTCGACGCGCCGGCGCACCACGTCCACGGACGCGATTTGCACTTCGAAGCGATCGCCGATGCGGAAAAGCCTTTGCTTGCTGCGTCCGCGCACAGTCATGTTCACTTCATCGTACGAATAATAGTCATCCATACTGCGGAAAGGAATCATCCCTTCTGCTGAACTGGGCAGCTGAACGAACATACCGCCCCCGACAAAGCCGGTGATCTGTCCTTCGTATACTTCGCCGATGCGTTCGGCATAGTACTCGGCAACCTTCTGGTCTACGCTGTCACGTTCAGCCATAATCGCCGTTCGCTCAGTCTTCGAACATTGTTCGGCGATCTGGGGCGCAAGGGCTTTCCAGGCCTCCAGGCGCATTTCTCCGCGCAGGAAGCCGCGGATCACGCGATGGATGAAAAGGTCTGGGTAACGGCGGATCGGTGAAGTGAAGTGTGAGTAGTCCTTGAGCGCCAGGCCGAAGTGACCGATTGGGTCAGCCGAATAGATGGCTTTGGCCAAAGAACGAAGCAGGAGACTCTGGAGTGCCTCTGAGCCAGGCATCTCAGCAATATCTTTCAAGACGGAAGCTAGTTCGTGCGGCGAAGGAGAATCCGACAGCTTGATCTTCTTGCCCTGCATGCGCAGCAGCTGGCGAAAGCGCTCGAGCTTCTCAGAGTCCGGATTATCGTGGACACGATAGAGAAAGGGCAAGCTGAGTTCACGGAATTTTTGGCCCACAAAACGGTTGGCGGCAATCATGAATTGCTCGATCAGCTCATTTGCGAAACTCACAGGGTATGGGTAGATATTCGTGACCGCACCTTCGCTGTCTAGAACGACTTTGGTCTCAGGGAAGTTGAATTCAAGAGCACCGCGAATGTCCGCTTTGTCCGAGAAAATATGAGCAAGTTCGCTCATCAGACGCAGCTCAGTCATAAAGTTCTCGTAACCTGGCTGCGGCGCGTCCTGCTCCAGGCAAAGTTTCACATCTTCATAGTTCGCGCGCAAATCCGAGCGAATGATGCTCTCGAAAATATCCCCATCGACCAGAGAGCCCTGGCGATCAAAATCGATTACCACGGTCATAGCCAGCCGTTCGGCGTCGGGGTTCAAACTGCAGATACCGTTCGACAAGGCAGGCGGGAGCATGGGCAGCACGCGATCGGCTAAGTAGACACTGTTGCCGCGCAGCTGTGCCTCTGTGTCAAGGGCGCTCCCCTCTCTGACATAGTAGCTGACGTCAGCAATGTGCACCCACAAGCGCCAACCGCCCTCGGGTAAGGACTCAATTGAGATAGCGTCGTCCAGATCGCGGGCATCCAGACCATCGATCGTCATAGTCTTCAGCGTCCGCAGATCTTGTCGTCCGGTGGCAAGCTCTTCTGCGATCATCTCGCTGCTCAGCTCTGTCGGGGCAGCTTCCGCTTCAGCCAAAACCTCCGCCGGGAAGCTCTGTGACAAACCATGCATGCGAATGATGCCTTCCATCGCAACATCCGGACGCATAGGATCGCCCAGGACTTCCACCACCTTGCCTCGCGCATTCGGCGCATCAGGCGGAGTCAGAATCTCGACGACCACCTTCATCCCGAACGGAGCACCCTGGTGGTCTTCGGGTGCACGCGCTACCAGGCCCACCTGGGCGGGGCCGGCGGGCGGGGCCGGGGGGCGGGCGGGGGGGG
>CAZJTS010000270.1:0-2735 GCA_964548975.1 uncultured Fastidiosipila sp. | reverse complement strand
GAACAGTATTTATTGAGTATTTCTATAATCTTCATAACATAGATTATTGAAGCTGTCAATTTACTTGGCGTCTAATAATCTTCACTTTAGGTGATTGGTGTTATTAAGTCTAAGTGTCGATGAAATTTCCAAGATTTACCCGTATTTCGGAGAGAAAATTATTGTTCTTCCTGAGTTGCCTGTGGAATTAGAATAAGCCTGAATGCAGGACAAAAAAGGGGGGCCGTCTCATAAGTTGAGACAGCCCCGAATTGATACTTAGTTTGTGACAAAACTTACTTGCCGAAGCGGAAGGCTTTCATGCCGATGTACTGTGCGCGATCGCCCAGTTCCTCTTCGATACGCAGGAGCTGATTGTACTTCGCCACACGGTCGGTACGGGCAGGTGCGCCGGTCTTGATCTGGGCCGCATTGGTCGCGACGACGAGATCAGCGATGGTAGCGTCTTCGGTTTCACCGGAACGATGTGAGACCACAGCGGTGAAGTTCGCGAGACGAGCGGTTTCCATGGCGTCCAGTGTTTCGGTCAAAGTACCGATCTGGTTCAGCTTGATGAGGATGGAGTTGGCGGACTTGTTCTCGATACCTTTTTTCAGGCGCTCTGTATTGGTGACGAAGAGGTCATCGCCGACCAGCTGAATTTTGTCGCCGAGACGCTCGGTGAGCTTGGCCCAACCTTCCCAGTCTTCTTCGGCCAGACCATCTTCGAGGGAGACGATCGGATATTTCTCAACGAAGTCTGCCCAGTAATCGATCATTTCGTCAGCCGTCTTGACTTCACCGGTCTTCCAGAAGAAGTAGGTGCCTTCAGGCTTGCCGGCTTCTTTGGCCGCTTCATAAAGCTCGGTCATCGCAGGATCCATAGCGAGCATGAAGTCCTTGCCGGGTTTGAAACCGGTCTCTTCAATCGCCTTGACCAGATACTGGAGGGCTTCCTCATCGGACTGAAGATTCGGAGCGAAGCCGCCCTCATCGCCGATGGCGGTGGACAGACCGTCCTTCTTCAGGAGAGATTTCAGGGTCTGGTAAACGTCGGAGCACCACTGGAGAGCTTCAGTAAAGGATGTGGCACCAACCGGCATAATCATGAATTCCTGGAGGTTCAGGTTCGAGTCTGCGTGCTTACCGCCGTTCATGACGTTCATCATGGGAACGGGCAGGACGTAGCCGTTCAGGCCGCCGAGGTATATGAAGAGACTTTCGTTGCGGGTGGCAGCGGCGGCTTTGGCCACAGCAAGAGAAACACCCAGGATCGCATTGGCGCCAAGCTTGTTCTTGTTCGGTGTGCCGTCAAGTTCGATCATCTTGGTGTCGATGGCGCGCTGGTCGAAAACGCTCATGCCGGTGATTTCTTTGGCGATGGTGTCGTTGACATTGGCAACAGCCTTGAGGACACCTTTGCCCTTATAACGGCTCTTATCACCATCTCTGAGTTCGGTTGCTTCGAAAGCGCCGGTCGATGCGCCGGACGGAACAGCCGCGCGGCCGAGTACACCGCTCTCGGTGATGACATCGACTTCAACGGTGGGCATACCGCGTGAATCCAGAATTTCTCTGGCTGTGACAGTTTGGATTTTGCAAGACTTCATAGACTATCTTTCCTCCTTATAGTACTTTGCCTTTTAAGCGGCAAAGTGATAGACAAATACTCATCTATTATAAAACACTCAGGCGGAATTTGTTATTGAGTTTAGGCTTGCCGGAGAATTTTGTCGAAAGTTTATCAATTAGGCCTTGGAGAGGTCGGTTTCTTGACGAAACAGCCAAGCCGGGACATGGTATGCTAGCAGTATTAAACTGTGAGGTGATGACATGTTACGTTATGGCATCGTTGGACTAGGCACAATCGGCAAAAAATACGCATCCGCATTAATGAGCAGCGCCGTTTCGAACGCCGAACTAGGCGGCGTCTACAGCAGCAGACCGTACCCGGGGGTGAAGAACTTCGACAGTTATGAGGCGATGCTCGCCTCTGACGAGATCGATGCAGTCCTGATCTGTACGCCGCATGGGCTGCACCCGACGCAAGCACGGTTGGCACTCGAGGCCGGTAAACCGGTCCTCAGCGAGAAGCCGGCCGGCATTTACCTGGCGGGCGTGGAGGAGACCATTCTTTTGGCCCAAAAACGGGGCTTAGCCTACAGCCTCATGTTCGTCATGCGCACCAGACCTGTGTTCCAATATCTCAAAGCCCTGATCGATTCGGGGGAGCTGGGCCCGGTGCTCCGAGTGACCTGGATTGTGACCGATACATATAGGACGGATGACTATTTCCGGGAAGCGCCGTGGCGAGGGACCTGGCGCGGCGCCGGTGGTGGGATCTTGATCAATCAGGCGGCGCATTTGGTGGATCTCTGGCAGTGGCTCTTCGGCATGCCTGATTCGGTCTTCGCGAATCTGGGCTATGGTCTGTATCACCCTGAGATTGAGGTGGATGATCAGGTGACGGCGACACTGAACTATGAGCGCGGACTGGTGGGGACGTTTATCAGTTCTATCGGTGAGCGACATGGGTCGAATCGCTTGGAAATTGTGTTTGAGGAGGCGAATGTGGTCTGGGAAGGTGACCGGCTGGTGCGCTCTGATCTGGGCGAGGTAGCTCTGGACCCGGAGCCCGATATGCATAATGCGGTGATGGAGAATTTTGCGTCGCATGTGTTGTCCGGGGGTGAGCAGCCGCTCCTGATCCCGGGTGAAGAGGGTATCGAGAGCATGCGGCTGACATCGGCGATGTA
>CAZJTS010000269.1:1511-2739 GCA_964548975.1 uncultured Fastidiosipila sp. | reverse complement strand
GGACCTCCAGGCCGGGAGCTGCCTCAATCGCGGCCGCCAGATCGGCGACGGTGGTCTTCGGGACCGAATATTCCAGGAGCAGCCGGTCCTTGTGAAAGAGCTGACCGCCGTTGGTACTGATGAAGTAGATCTCGTCTTTGACCGGGGCAAAGAGGCTGGTCAGGCTTGCATAATCACGGCCGCTAGCCGCTACAAACTGGATGTTATGCGCCAAGCCGCTGCGAATCAGTGTGAAGAGCTCTTCGGGCAGGGCCTTTGCCCCTTCCTGGAGCAGGGTTCCATCTACGTCACTGGCGATAAGGGCTTTCCACATGTAGTTTATCTCCTGATGGCTTGCCGCCTCAATTTGAGGCAACGATTGTTGAATGAGTTTAGTTTAGCTGGTTTCGGGGTAGAGTGCCGTAATGTATGCGTTAAAAGATGCCAAAGCGTACGATTAGGAGGCTGAGAGAAAATCCAGCGGGTTATCGTCATATTCCAGAGGCGGTCGTGGCAAATTTCGTCGCTAGCGTAAAACAAGGCGAATGACTTCTTTCGCGTCTGCAAAAGGCCCTTTCTGTTTGGCACATAGCTGTGAATTCAAAACGCGTGTACTAACGAGTTGAATTGACGTCCGCTGCTTGCGGGTCCTATGATGGAATCAACAGATCTGCTGCGAAATCTACAGGCAGCAAGCAGAAAGCGAGGGACGGACAATGACAGAATCGAAAGTCTGGCGCTGGGGCATCATGGCGCCCGGTACCATTGCCAGAGGCTTTGCAGCTGCGCTGAGGGGCCTCAAGCGAGCCCGTTTCCAGGCAGTGGCATCACGGAGCCTCGTGCGCGCGGAAGCCTTTGCAGCTGAATTCGGGGCCGAAAAGGCCTATGGCTCTTATGAGGAGATTTTGGCCGACTCGACGGTCGACGTGGTGTATATCTCCACCCAGAACCCCCACCATGCTGAGCTGATTCGAATGGCTCTCGAAGCAGACAAGCATGTGCTGTGCGAGAAGCCGTTCACCCTTAACCACACAATAGCTGCTGAGCTGGCAGAGCTGGCCCAAAGTCGCGAGCTCTTTCTGATGGAGGCCATGTGGACACGCTTTCATCCGGTGACCCGAACGGTTGTCGAGTGGATTGAAGAAGGGAAAATCGGCGAAGTAGTCCACTTGATCGCGGACTTCGGCTTCCACGGCAGTGTAGATCTCGGGGGGCGCCGAATCATAAAGAGCGGGGGGGGGGGGGGGGG
>CAZJTS010000269.1:743-1501 GCA_964548975.1 uncultured Fastidiosipila sp. | reverse complement strand
GCGTAGATCTCTCCTCCCGCGTCATCGACCTGAGCAGCGGCGGCGGAGCCTTGCTCGACGTGGGCGTTTACTGCGTCTCTTACGCCTCCATGCTTTTCGGCAAGCAGCCTCGCGCAGTCACATCGTTGCCAGATCTGATGCCCTCGGGTGTCGACCTCACGAACATCCTGATTTTTGATTACGGCGAGGGGCGGCAGGCACGCCTCAGCTCCAGCGTGATTCACCGCCTCCCGAACGCCGCGGTCATCGTCGGCCGGCGCGGCATCATCGAGGTTCCGAACTTTGGCCATCCGCATGGAGCCACCTTACGACTTTTCGGACAGAATCAGTTTGACCTCAGCAAAGTCACCGAGCAGATCGAACACGAAGACTTGGTCAATGGTTTCGAATACGAGATTCTTGAAGTGATGAACTGCCTTGATCAGGGGCTGACTGAGAGTCCTCTTCTGCCAATGCGCGAGACTGTGGCTATCCTCGAGACCATGGACAAGCTGCGCGCGGACTGGGGTCTGCGTTACCCCAGTGAATACGCGGCTCTGGCTGCCAAACAGAAAGCTGCCCGGCAAGACTCTAAACGAGGCTTACGGGCAGCTTACTGATGTATTGGTAAGGGTTTACACCTCCAGATCGAGCAGGAGGTTCTGGTAGTGTTCGCTTCTTGCGATTACTTTCTGGGCAAAAGGGCAAGTAGCAATGATCTTGAGTTCTTCTTCTTCCGCCATACGGGCAACTCTGTCGACAAGTTTCTTGCCGACGCC
>CAZJTS010000269.1:0-733 GCA_964548975.1 uncultured Fastidiosipila sp. | reverse complement strand
CTCTGGACGGCACCCAGGTAATCTCTGCTATTGCCTTATCCTCGGCCTCGCCGATATAAAAACGCTGATTTCCTTTTTTTATCTCGTGCATCTTTGTTCCTTTCTACAAACCGTTGGTAGGAGTATTGGACGGATTGAAAAATTCGCTTGTACTTACTATATACTATTTTCACTATTTGCATCATTCGATTGTGCTTTTTGTACTAATTGCTAATTTCTTCCCCAAGACTTATGCACTGTGTATGATTCTGCTTCAAGTGTCGAGAGCCCCGACATTGCCGAGGCTCTCGCGAATAATTTGCGGTGACAATCTCCCGTGATTAGAGGAGCTGGGGATCGGTCTCCCAGGCTGTCAGACTCGCGGGATCCGCGGCATTTGTGTCACGGCCGGTCGGGGGCAGGTCTTTGGCCGATGCCGGCATAGCCGGGTCGGTCGGGTAGTTCAGATCAGCGTTGCGGGCATTGTCTTTGGCCCACGCAGCACGGCTGTCAGACAGCATCGGAGTAAGGTCGACCTTCTCGATGTCGATGCCAAGAGCCTCGGCTACACCCTTGCCGTAGGCGGGATCAGCCATGTAGCAGTGCACAATATGACGATGCTTGATCTGCATGGTCGAATCACCCATGTTACGAGCCGTATTCTCGAACAAGACCAGCTGCTGCTCGGGGCTCATCGCGCGAAAAAGCTCGCCGGGCTGGGTGTAGTAGTCACTGTCATCTTCACGGAAGTCAT
>CAZJTS010000268.1:0-2754 GCA_964548975.1 uncultured Fastidiosipila sp. | reverse complement strand
ATCCAATATATAGAAAGTCTTACCGGTACTGCGTTTCGACAGTTCCGTGGCGAGCTTCACTCTCTGTGCTTCACCGCCGCTCAGCTGGGTCGACGGCTGACCGAGACGGATGTAGCCCAGGCCGACATCCACCAAGGTCTGTAGCTTACGGGCAATCGAGGGCATGTTCTCAAAGAACTCCACCGCCTCGCTCACCGGCATATGTAAGACATCGGCGATATTTTTGCCTTTATAGAGGACTTCCAGCGTTTCTCTGTTATAGCGCTTGCCGCCGCAGACATCACAGGGGACATACATATCCGCCAGAAACTGCATCTCAATCCGATTGACGCCGTCACCGTTACAGGCTTCGCAGCGTCCGCCTCGGACATTGAAACTGAAACGCCCCGGCGCATAGCCTCTGGCCTTGGCTTGCGGTGTAGCCGCAAACAGCTTACGGATCAGGTCGAAGACACCCGTGTAGGTCGCCGGGTTCGACCGCGGGGTCCGCCCGATCGGTGACTGATCGATGGCGATGACTTTGTCCAGATGTTCGTAACCCTGAATCGACTTGTGAGGGCCCGCCTTACGCCTTGCGCGGTTCAGCTTAACTTCAAGAGTCGGCAGGATAATGCCGTTGACGAGCGAACTCTTCCCTGACCCCGAGACACCGGTCACACAGATCAGGGTGCCCAGAGGCAAGGCGACATCGATCGCCTTGAGGTTATTCTCACTAGCTCCATTCACGGTGAGGAGGTAGCCGTTCCCCGGCCGCCGTTCTTCCGGAATGGGGATCGCGCGTACACCGTTCAGATATTGGCCGGTCACGGAACGATCCTCAGCCATGATCTTGTAGACATCCCCTTCCGCCACGACCTCGCCGCCGAGCTCGCCGGCACCGGGGCCGATATCCACGATATGATCCGCAGAGAACATGGTTTCTTCATCGTGTTCTACGATGAGGACGGTGTTGCCGAGGTTCCTCAAGTGTTCCAAGGTATTCAGCAAGCGGCGGTTGTCTCTCTGGTGTAAACCGATGCTCGGCTCATCGAGGATATAGAGCACGCCCATCAAGCCCGAACCGATCTGAGTTGCCAGACGGATGCGCTGGGCCTCCCCGCCCGATAACGTGGCAGAAGCTCTGGACAAGGTCATATAATCAAGGCCGACGTCGATCAGGAATTGTAAACGGGCATTGAGCTCGTTGACGATGCGGTCCGCCACTTCCCTCTTCTGGATCGTGAGATTGGCCAACTGGTCATTAATGTAATCTTTACAACGCCTGATCGGCAGTGAACAGACTTCATAGATGTTCTTATCACCGAAAGTGACAGCCAGACTTTCCGGGTTAAGTCGAGCGCCCTTACAGGTGTCACAGGCACTTTCCGAAATATAGGCTTCATAGTAGCTTCGCATGTCATCCGCTGAAGTTTCGTTATAGCGGCGCATCATACTCGGCACAACACCTTCCCAACTATTACGATAATGTTCACCGCGATTGTACTTGGAGTTACTGGTGTCGATATTCATTCGTTGATTGTTATTGCCGAAGAGAATAATCTTCTGCTGGGCTTTCGGGAGATCTTTCCAGGGCGTATCGAGATCGATATCGTAATTCTTGCTGAGCGCTTCGATGTAACTTCTCGCCCAGCTCTTACGATCCGCGAACTTCCATCCCCCAACCGTAATACAACCTTCGTTGAGCGAAAGGTTCGGATCATCAATGACGAGGTCCGGGTCGATATTCCGGAAACTCCCCAGACCGGTACAGTCCGGGCAGGCGCCTTGAGGATTGTTGAAGGAGAACATCCGCGGCTCTACCTCCCCGATACTGACATTACAGACCGGACAGGCAAAGTTCTCCGAGAAGATCTCCTCATGCGTGTCCCAGACGCGCTCACCAGCATCATCCATGCCCTGCTCTTCTTGGAAGTTCACAAGCACAAAATGGTTTTCTGAGAGGGCCAAAGCCGTCTCTAAAGAATCACTCAAACGAGATCTGATCCCTTCACGAATGACCAGTCGGTCGATCACGACCTCAATGCTGTGTTTCTTTGTGCGCTCCAGCTCGATCTCTTCATCCAATTCGTAGATCTCACCATCCACCCGGACTCGGACATAACCGCCCTTGCGCAGCTGTTCGAAGAGCTTCTTGAATTCGCCTTTGCGCTCCCGAATAACCGGTGACAGGATCAATAGCCTCGTCCCCTCCGGGTGGCTCAGAACCTGATCGATAATCTGATCCACCGACTGTTTCTCGATCGGACGACCGCAACTCGGGCAATGCGGCGTTCCGGCTCTGGCAAAAAGCAGGCGGAAATAATCATAAATCTCCGTCACTGTACCGACGGTAGAACGGGGATTCTTACTGGTCGTTTTCTGGTCGATAGAAATCGCCGGTGACAAGCCTTCGATGCTATCGATATCCGGCTTCACCATTTGGCCCAGAAACACACGGGCATATGTAGACAGGGACTCCACATAGCGCCGCTGCCCTTCCGCATAGATGGTATCGAAGGCCAAAGACGACTTCCCTGACCCGGACAGTCCGGTGAGGACAACCAGCTTATCCCG
Organism: uncultured Fastidiosipila sp.; assembly: GCA_964548975.1. Taxonomy (GTDB): domain Bacteria; phylum Bacillota; class Clostridia; order Saccharofermentanales; family Fastidiosipilaceae; genus JAAYZH01. Next base: position 201 of record CAZJTS010000268.1, on the reverse strand, counting down.
CGGGATTTTCAAGTTGATATTCTTAAGATTGTGCTCTCTGGCACCCTTTATAACTATAGAACTGTTAAGTTCCGACATGGTGATCTCCTCTGTAAACATAAGAACTCTATTCTAGCATGATCCGGCGATTTTCAGAATAACCGGTGTCACAGCTGTCCGATACTTAGTACCGGAAGATTACTCCGGAATTGACTCAGAATA
>CAZJTS010000267.1:0-2765 GCA_964548975.1 uncultured Fastidiosipila sp. | reverse complement strand
AGGTACCTCACTTCCCCAGCGTGATGCTGGTTTCAGCGTGTCCACCACCGGGGGGGTCAGGTCCGCCACATCATGGGATCTGGACAGACGGAGCTGATGCATGTTGCTCTTTTCGCTGTCTCCTGGCAACCGGAGTTGTTTCGGAGCGAGCTCGCGCTTCTTCGCCGCTGATTTGGTTGTGACCTCTAGAAAACGGTACACTGCCTTCGGAGGTGATTAGGATGGTGTCGTACCAGCCCCTGTGGGACACGCTCTCCCGACTTGACGTCAGCAAAACCAGTCTGGCTAAGGCGTCCGGCATCACTCCATCGACGCTAGCGAGGATTTCGAGAGGCGAGAATGTATCGCTCGCTACCATTGAGAAGATTTGCGAGGTATTAAGCATTCAAATCGAAGAAGTCGTGCGCCGGGATGACCAAGGTCCACTATCGGGCACGTTTCGGCCCAACAAGAATGAGCCGGTGCATCGCTGGTATCCCTACCTAGAGGGATATTCGCAGCAGCTTGTTAGATACGAACTCCGCAACAGGCGACCCGGAGACACTGTTTACGACCCTTTCGGGGGATCGGGTACGACACCGCTAACCGCTGTAATGAATGGACTCAATGGTCTGTATTCCGAAATAAATCCCGTGATGAGCTTCATCGCGACCACGAAGCTTGCCGCCACAACGCTAGCAATGACTGGAGATCTCGACCTCTCGCGTTTAGAAGGGTGGCGCAGGCGTATCTCGGAGGAGGAGTTCGAGAACGTTCCGGTTGACGACGCAAGTGGACTCGGAGACTTTGCCCGATTCTTTGACACCAGCGCCCTGGCGGGGATACGTTACACGAGAGAATGTATCAACATGGAGTCAGACAAGGCGACTCAAGACCTTCTTCGACTGGCATTGGCTTCAGTTTCCGTCCCAGTTTCACTCATGGTCCGAAGGGGCGATCTTCGTTTCGCCAACAGTAAGGAACTGGCAAACTCAGTCCTACCATTCCGCTCAACTCTGCTAAACAAATTAGACGAAATTCTACTCGACTTACGTGACATACCGAGGAACCAGGCAGGGTCGTACTCCTTCGTCTCTGACGATGTGCGCACATCAGCCCTTGATGGATGTGTAGATGTAGTCGTCACTTCACCGCCGTACTTGAATGGAACAAACTACTTTCGGAACACCAAGCTCGAAATGCGGCTTCTGAATTTCATTCTTGCAGAGAACGAGCTGAGCAACTACTACCAGCTAGGAATCACCGCAGGGATCAACAACGTATCTTCGCGTCGAGAATACCGGACGCTTAACCGCCCTGAGCTCGCCGAATTAGTTGAGACGTTGGAACGAGAGTCGTATGACCAGCGAATCCCGGTCATGGTGGCTGGATACTTCGCCGACATGCAGCACGCCATTGAGAGGATCCACGCCGCACTGAGGCCAGGCGGAGTGCTCTCGTTCGACATTGGTGACTCCCAGTTCGCCGGGGTGCATGTTCCCACGCACACGCTTCTCGACAGCTTCATTCAGGAAGCTGGGTTTAGCCCGCTTGGTGAAACCATTCTGAGGACCCGACGTTCCCGCAACGGAATGAATCTAACTCAGCGCGTTTTGAGATATGAAAAGGACTGACCGGTGCGAGACTTTCTAGAGGGTGCAATCGCGATGGCTGGCCTTCCGTACAAAGAAGCGCCATACTGTAGTCGCGCCTGGGGCGACCCGCTTCATTCGCTTTGCTCCTATCAGGGCAAACTAAAACCTTCCATCGCCCACTTCCTGATCCAGCTTTTCACCGAACCGGGCGAAAGGGTTTTAGATCCCTTCTCTGGGTCGGGCACGATTCCCCTCGAGGCGAGATTGCAAGGAAGGGTGGCGGTAGCGAATGACCTTCAGGAGCTGGCCTACATTCTATCATTTGCGAAAACTAGCGCCGTCGACCTTGATCGCTTACGCACCAAGACAGCCGTCTTTCTCGAGTATGTGAAGAATACGGAACCGAGCCCACTGTCGATGGATGCCGCCTCATCTTTCGGACTAAACGGCACTCTGAGTGAGTACTTCCACGCAGAAAATCTCAAGGAGATCGTCAACGCACGGCAATTCATTAAGGATCATTTGAGTGATCTGGACCCAGAGTTCGCTCTAATATTCTCTGCATTTTTGCACGTCTTACACGGAAACCGGCCTTACGCGCTTTCGCGCACTTCGCATCCAGTGACGCCACTTAAACCAAAAGGGGATTTTGCGTACCGGGACATTTCTGCGCGACTCGGGGCAAAGTTAGACAAATCGGTAGCAAGCGGCGCTCTACCGATCGAACTTGGCGGAGCCATGCTTGAAGGCGAGGCACACTGGGGACCTTACCAGAGCATACCTGAAGAAGGCACAGTCGATGCTGTGATTACCTCACCACCGTTCGCGGGTTCCACGCGCTTCTACTCGTCAAATTGGATGCGGCTATGGGCGGCAGGCTGGGAACCCGAGGATTTTCGAGAGAAAAAGTCAGACTTTTTAGAGGAACAGCAGAAGAAGGGACTTTGGGTCTATTCTGAGTTCTTCGACTCCGCGCACCGCTGGCTTAGGCCGGGCGGCCGCTTGGTTCTCCACCTGGGCAGGACTTCAAAGATCAACATGAGTCAAGAGCTTCAGGAGCTAGCAAACAAGCGGTTTGAATTCGTGTATGCGTTTGACGAGTCAGTCGAAGGAGCTGAGAAGTTCGGAATCAGAGACCAAGGGGCCACCAAGTCCCATCAGTTCCTGTTCTTAAGGAAGGCTTCGTAAGCC
>CAZJTS010000266.1:0-2777 GCA_964548975.1 uncultured Fastidiosipila sp. | reverse complement strand
ATAGCAAATGCTAAACGTACCTTAAATATGGCCTGGGCAAGAGTTTGAGCTTTAAAGTTAAATTGATTCAGAATGGGACTCGGCCTTAGCTGAGTCCTAATCTATTGTGCTCCTCATTCGGCGCTGAGGCTTATTCGGACTTTTCCTGCTGGGCTTCCGCCTCGAGGCGATCGATGGTGGAGGTGATGCGGCGGAGGATGCCGGAGATTTCGGAGCCGCGGTTGGGGAGTTTCTTTTCGCCGGGGAGGGCCATGTAGTTCTTGTAATCGCGGACGAAGCGCTTGGCGTCTTCGAGTTTGTGTTCGACGCTGCTTTCGGCGAGATAGGGTTCGTGATCGGAATTGGCTCTGGCGATGCCGACCCCGAAGAGGACCTGGCTGCCTGTGTAGCTGACGACATTGATGAGTCCCATAACATCGCCTGTAGCCCAGCCTTCGGCGCCGACGGGAAGCCATTCGTACTTGGTAATAAAACTGAGGCCTTCGATCTCGCGGGTGGCGTATTTGTACTCATTATCAACATGTTCTCTGAGAGCGCCTTGCATTGCGAGATAGGCAGTTTGTCTTTCGGATGATTTTTTGCCCATGATCTTCTCCTCGTAATTTCTGCTGACTTCATTGTAGCAGAGGCTGGCTAAAAGGTGAGCGATTTCCAGGGAATTCTCGCAGAGTGCTCAGTGGAAGTGGAGACAGAGCGCGAGGCTTCAGTCAGGTTGATAAAGATTCGTTATAGGCTGGCTTTTGGCCGAGTACATGCTATCCTAATACAATGTTTTTCTAGGAGGAATAGCATGGTTCATCTGCTTCTGGCGATTATCTATCTGGCGTTTATCAGTCTGGGGCTGCCTGACTCTATTCTCGGGGCGGCCTGGCCGGTGATGCATGCGGAACTGGGCGTCGATGTCGATTATGCGGGCCTGATTTCCGCGGTGATTGCCCTGGGGACGATTATTTCCAGCTTGGCATCGGACCGTTTGACAAGGAAACTGGGGACGGGCAAAGTGATGTTGATCAGTGTGGCGATGACTGCGCTGGCGCTTTTCGGTTTTTCGATTAGCGGGTCGTTCTGGCTCCTGATTCTCTGGGCTGTGCCTTATGGGCTCGGTGCCGGCAGTGTCGATGCGGCTTTGAATAATTACGTGGCTTTGCATTATGCGAGTCACCATATGAGTTGGCTTCACTGTATGTGGGGCGTCGGTGCGGCGTCGGGGCCTGCGGTGATGAGTTTTGCGCTGACCCGGGGACAGGGCTGGGCGATGGGTTATCGCTACATTGCTCTCTTTCAGATCGTCCTGACCGTGACGCTCCTCCTGAGCCAGCCGCTCTGGCAGAAGTACCGCAATCGGGTGGTGAACAGTAACGGCGAGTCGGTTGAGGCGGAGGCGTTGAGCCTGGGGCAGATCATCCGGATTCCCGGGGCCAAAGCCGTGATGGTGACTTTTTTCAGCTACTGTGCGGTGGAGATGACGACCGGCCTCTGGGCGAGCTCCTATCTGGTGCTGAACCGGGGGATGGCGGAGCATACCGCGGCTGCCTGGGGCAGTCTGTTCTTCATTGGCATTACGGTGGGGCGAGCGCTCAATGGTTTTCTGACCTTCAAATTCCACGACAGAACCCTGATTCGTGGCGGAGCAGTCCTGATCTTCCTGGGGATAATTCTGCTCGCGTTGCCGTTCGGCAGCGGATCGGATCTGGTCGGTCTGATTATGATCGGCCTGGGCTGTGCGCCGGTCTATCCGAGCATCATTCACTCAACACCTGAGTATTTTGGCCCGGAACGGTCTCAGGCCCTGATCGGTGTCCAAATGGCCAGCGCCTATGTCGGGATTCTGATCATGCCGCCGTTGTTTGGCCTGGTCGCGCAACACCTAACGATCAGCTTGCTGCCGATCTATCTGCTGGCGATTTCGCTGCTCATGGTCGTGATGCATGAGAAATTGGTGGCGATCAAGACGAGTGCTTCGGATTATAAATAATGTAGCGTTTGTCGTCGAAGGCCTTGTTCATCTGGCCGGCGAGGAAGAGGCCGTCCTCGATATATTGGAAGCCGGCTTTCAGAATCACTTTTTCGGACCGTAAATTATGGACGAAGTGACTGACGGTGACGGCGTCGAGCTTGAGTGTTTCGAAGCTGAAGCGCAGAACCTCGCGGATCGCCTCGGGCATGAGGCCTTGGCCCCAGTAAGGTTTGGCCAAAACAAAGCCTATCTCCTTCAGCCGCAAATCCTGGAACCGCCGGGTGTTCTTCGCCCAGGAGGGGTGGTAGCCGAATGAGCCAATGACCTTGCGGTCCTGCTTATGCTCGATCGCGAAAGAGGTGCGCTGCTGCATGAAGGTTTTGAGGATTTCTCTGGTTTCGCGCAGGGACTTATGATGCTCCCAGCCGGCCATTTCGCCGACGCCTTCTTCCGAGGCATAGGCGTTGAAGGCCCGAAGGTCGGACTTCTGCCAGGGGCGGAGGCGGAGTCGCGGAGTCTCGAGGACGGTTTTGGCCAAATCGACCGTGACTTCCATCAGGCGAGATCCTCGAGGGCTTTGATGTCGATTTTCTTCATCTGCATCATGGCCTGAATCTGCTGATCATTGGTGAGGAGCTCGGACATGCGGTCCGGGACAATTTGCCAGGAGAGGCCGAACCGGTCTTTGGCCCAACCGCACTGCTCAGCATCCGGCACATGGGAAAGACGCTCCCAATAATAGTCGATCTCGTCCTGGTCGGCACAGGCGATGGTGAAGGAAATGGCCTCGCTGATGCGAAAGACCGGGCCGCCGTCAATG
>CAZJTS010000265.1:0-2800 GCA_964548975.1 uncultured Fastidiosipila sp. | reverse complement strand
GAAGATTCGGCTAAAGTCATTCGGATTCTGAGCGAAATTGTTGCTGCCCATCCCCTGGTTTTGGCCGAGCCCGCGCCATTTGTCCGCATGGTTGAGCATGCCAACAGCGCTGTGATCTATGCTGTGCGCACCTGGGTGAAGAATGCGGATTACTGGACAGTGAACTTCGATGTTGTGGAACAGGTGAAGAAACGGTTCGATGAAGAAAACATCGAGATTCCATTCCCGCAAATGGATATACACATGGATCAGCTGCTGCCGAAGCAGTAAGCACCTGAATGTCAGGCTAAAGACGAACACAGATGCCTCCCGCCTGCCCGGCAGATGGGAGGCTTTTTGGACAGAAGATTGGGGCACAGGTGTTTGTTGTCAAGGGCATGTCACTGTGTTATAAATCAGCTTGTCTTATCGCTGAATCCGGCCGGAGCCGCTTAGTATAGAGAAGGAGATGCATGGGACATTCGCTTGGACGGGAGTTCGCTAAATACAGCAGTGCCAACATCCTGGGCATGGTAGGGATTTCGCTATACATTCTGGCTGATACGTTCTTTATCGCACAGACTACCGGCCCTCTGGGGCTGACGGCGCTCAATCTTTCGATTCCTGCTTACAGTGTGATGCACGGCCTGGGCCTGATGATCGGCATCGGCGGCGCGACACGCTTCAGCATCGCGCAGTCGCAGGCGGATGAGCGTACAGCCAGCAGAGCCTTTGTTCTGTCGATCAAGGCGGGGCTTGCTTTGGCAATCGTGCTGCTTTGGCTGGGCATCGTGGGGGCGGAGACTCTGGCAAAGCTGCTGGGCGCTGATGGTGAAACGCTGTCGAATACCCGCACCTATGTGGGCACGCTTCTGTTGTTTGCGCCGCTTTTTGTTCTCAATAATATTTTGCTGGCCTTTCTGCGGAACGATCGCCAGCCCAGGCTGGCGATGATGTCTATGCTGGCCGGCAGCCTGTCGAACATTGTCTTGGACTATATTTTTATGTATCCGCTGGGGCTGGGGATTTTCGGCGCCGCTTTGGCCACCGGTATCGCTCCCTTGATCGGCATAAGTATAGCCCTGGGACACTTCCTCAAGCAGAAGAAGCTGATGGCGTACCTGCCAAAGCCTTCTGAATGGTCCGGCTTGCCGGATCTTCTCAGCTTGGGTTCGTCGGCACTGGTCATCGAACTTTCTTCGGGTGTGGTGCTCTTTACCTTCAACTGGGTGATTCTCGGCCTTGAGGGGAATGAAGGAGTGGCCGCCTTCGGAATTATCGCGAATCTGGCGATTGTGGGTATCGCGATTTTTACCGGTTTGGCCCAGGGGACCCAGCCGCTGGCCAGCAAGTATTACGGCTTGAATAAGCCGGATCCGCTCAAGAAGGTTACGAAGTTCGCCCTGCTGACCACGCTCGCGATCGCGCTGCTGATTTATCTGACCATGTTTCTGCTTGATGATCAGGTGATTCGCCTGTTCAATAAGGAGGGCAACGTTCACATTGCGGCGATGGCCAAAGAAGGTCTCCACATATACTTCTTGGGGTTGTTTTTTGCGGGTGTCAACATCGTGGCAACCTTGCTCTTGAGTGCCACGGAGAATGCCCGGGATGCCTTTGTGATCTCGATTACGCGTGGTTTTGTGATTATTGTGCCCTTTGTCTTGGCCTTCAGCCGGCTTTGGCAGATGACAGGTGTGTGGCTGGCCTTTGTCCTGACGGAACTCGTCGTCACACTGATCGCCTTGCGTCTCGCGGGCAAGAGGGCTAAGGTAAAAACGGATCAAAAACCAGCGGTTCGCGATAACTGGATCTAGGCACAGCATGCGCATAGGTGCGGACAAGTCAGGGGAGTACAGGTAATTATGAAAATCAGCAGCAAGTCGATCTCCGTTGTCTATAAGTCGACTCTGGTCGTGGCCGGCCTCCTGGGAATCCTGGTCCAGAGCGGCGTCTTCAGCGGTAAATTGTACTTATCCGTATTCAATTATTACACCATGCTAAGCAATGTGCTCTGTGTGGTTTACTTCAGCGCGGCGGCCTTGCACGAGGCACGACTCGGTACCACGCTCCTGCCCCATGTCAAAGGCGCAGTGGTCATGGGCATCACAGTGACAGGCCTGGTCTACCACTTCATGCTGGCCGGAAGTTTCTCTATGCAGGGGACGTTCGCCATCTCGAATCTGATCCTGCATTATGTGGTGCCGATCATGGCGCTGCTGGACTGGCTGCTCTTCGACGTCAAGGGACGTTACACACGTAAGTCGCCCTTCCTCTGGGTTCTCCTGCCAAATCTCTACTTTGTGTACGTGGTCATACGTGTAGCTTTGGGCGGGAACCTGGGCTATCGCGGTAACCGTTATCCCTATCCCTTCATCAATGTAGACGCGTTGGGCTGGGGCCGGGTACTGCTGGTCGTGCTCTTTCTGAACGTGCTTTTCCTCTTGCTGGGTTATGGTTTTGTGGCAGCGGATCGCTGGCTGGGCCGCAGCACGACACAGAAGTACCTCTAGGCGGTTTTGATTGCCACGGTTTTCACCAGCTTAGGCAAAAGCATAGACTGTAGTCGCTTTAGACTCGCGACTAGGGTGTTGTAAGGAGAGATGCGTTTATGGCGATGCCCCCTGCTGAACTTGAGGCTCGGCAGCGCGCTCAGGGCTTCGCGCCGCACCAGGAAGTCGTGATCGTCCCACCCTACAGGTATAGTTTCCCAGCGCTTACAAGTATGACTGTATGTACAATGGAGCAATTGATCGAAGAATCATTCCAGTAAAGGAAGAGGAGAAAAATGTTTAGAGCAATGCGAAGAAGCAAGCAGGTA
>CAZJTS010000264.1:0-2809 GCA_964548975.1 uncultured Fastidiosipila sp. | reverse complement strand
ACGGTACTGGCTGCCGGTGACAACAGCTTTGGCCAAAGCGACGTCAGCAGTTGGACCGAGATCAAGGCGCTCGCAGCCGGAGCGAATCATTCACTCAGCGTGAAGAGTGATGGCACAGTCGTGGCTGTGGGAGATAACCGCGAAGGGCAGTGTGACGTCAGCAGCTGGACCGATATCAAAGCCCTGGCCGCAGGTGACGCGCATTCAGTGGGGCTCAAGAACGACGGCACCGTGGTCGCAGTTGGCGGCAAGGTTACAGTCGAAGGGCAGACGTATGACCCTTGCGCGGTTGACTCGTGGCGAGATGTAAAAAGTATCTACGCAGGGTTTGGTCACACAGTTGCGCAACTGGAGAACAACGATCTCGTCGCAACAGGCAACAATGCTTATGGCCAGTGTGATGTAGACATCTTTGGCTGACGTTCCTGCGACGCAGCGAACCATAGAAGGGCGGCTTCTGCACGAGGCCGCCCTTCTGGTTCTGGTGGAGGACGGAACATCGAGTTTTCTGGTGCATTTATTTCGTTGCTTTCTCGCGCATAAAGACAGCTATGTCCTTCGACTAGTTTTATCCTTGGCCCTATAAATCGATAGCAAAGTGCTGACACCTGCTCTACAATATTGGTAAAGTTCAATCAAAGACATGACACTCCCCACCAGCGAAAGGAGACTATTATGAAAAACGAATTGTATCCGACCCACAAGTCGTCCCTCAGCAATCTGGACGCCAATGTATTGGCGCTGCTAGCTTACCTGGCGGCAGTTGTAGTCGGCTGGATCCCAGGCTTACGCTATGCAGCCTGGCTCGCTCCACTCGTCCTCTTCTTTCTGGAGAAGAACAGCAAATTCGTCAGATTCCATGCCATGCAGGCATTCGTTCTGCAGGTGATCAGTTCTGCAATTGCCTTCTTGATCTCGATTGTGTTAGGCGGCATCATTCGGGCTGTGGTCGACAACATCTACTCACTTGCCATCATTACCGGCCTAACAGGTCTGGTGGTCACACTGGTTTCGATCGCAATTTCGGTCTTCGCGATCCTCGCCATGGTCGGTGCTTACAACTACAAGGAAACGCACATCCCGGTGGTCGGCGGTATTGCAGAGAATCTCGTGAAACGCTTTGGCACCTAGGGACTGACCTTGGCCAAAAACCGAACCTGCGTACTTTGCCTGCTAGTTTCGAATTAGCTAGTCGAACACAACTGCTACCTTGCCGCAGTCGCCGCTCGCCATGAGTGTGTATGCCTCTGCGGCTTTTTCGAGCGGGAACTCATCCGTTATCAGAATTTCAGGGTGAATTCCCCAGCGCACCAGCCGCTCTACGAGCTCCTCCATCTTCCACAACGAGGTTACCCAGGAGCCGTAGATCGTTTTTTGGCCGTGAATGATGTCCGGACTCGGATTAAACGTACAAGTACCACCCTCGCCGACGAAAGCGATCTTCCCCCATTCACGTGTGGCCCGAATCGCCAGCTGCCGCCCGGCGTCGCTGGCACTGGCGTCGATCGCGCGCTCAACTCCTCTGCCTCCAGTGACAGCTAAAATCTCATCCAGCGTCCCGTCTCCTGCCTTGAACACATGGTCGATAAGTCCTAGACGTCTGGCCAGTTCAATTCGATAGTCATTCGTCTCTACCCCAATCAGCAGATTCGCTCCCATCGCTTTGGCCAGCATCAGGGCTGCCAGCCCTACAGGTCCCAACCCAGTTACGAGCACGGCATCATTGCCGCAGACCCCAATCTTCTCAATGGCTTCATAAACGGTGCCAAAACCGCAGGCGACCTGCGCGCCGTCCTTGTACGTCAATTCATCCGGCAAAGCGACCAGATCTTTCTCGTCGGCCAAAATATACGGTGCCATCCCGCCGTTGCGCTGCCAACCATATGCTTGTCGGAAGGGACTCTTGCAGGAAATATAATAACCTCTGCGACAATCATTGCAAACCCCGCAGCCGGAGATGTGGTAAACGATCACTCTGTCGCCTTTTTTGAACCTGCGCAGACCCTCGCCTTCCTCGACGATGACACCACAGGGCTCATGGCCCGCAACGGTCCCCGGAATATAGCCTTCCGCGCCCTTGCCTACATGGGCTCTGTAGATTGCTCGGATATCGCTGCCACAAATCGTCGAAGCTTTCGTCTGCACCAGTACCTGCCCATGACCTGGTTTCGGTATCTCGAAACCTTTCACCTCTACAGTGCTGTTCCCAGGCAAGATGACACCCTTCATCTGTAACTTGTCCATACATTCCTCCTGACATTTGGTGGTCCAATTGCATCTTACGGATAAACAAATATTCAATACTTGTATTATAGACTGCTGAGCAGAGGATTCGAAGGAAAGCCGGGAATCTTGAGCGGTTTTGCGCATGCCGTGGCTAAATGTCGGCTCAAAGCCTTCGGATGTTTTGTCCACCGCCCCCTCAGATCTGGACAAAATTTGCGAAAGTGTGTGCCCGAGGCCTGGAATATCGAATATTTTGTCCACCGCACCCCCTGATCTGGACAAAATTTGCGAAAGTGTGTGCCCGCGGCAGGGCCACTGAAAAAGTTCAGGCAGTGATCTGTATTTTTGGGACGGTTGTGGCACCTTTCGCCGATGTTTGTGAGGTGGAGTCGTCGTACAGTGGCGGAAGTTGTTGTGTGAGCGATTTTTTCAGTGGCTTCGCCCTCCTGCCCGTCCCCGACCTCGGATTAGGAAGGTTTTTGTCACGGGGGAGGGCCTGGGATGACAAAAATCGCTGTAATCCGACCCCACCCTCGGATTAGAAAGGATTTTGTCACAGGGGAGGGCTTGGGATGACAAAAAT
>CAZJTS010000263.1:0-2811 GCA_964548975.1 uncultured Fastidiosipila sp. | reverse complement strand
TCATGATGATAATGCTGAACGAAACGCCTTCAGGCAGATTGCCCCAGAAGCGAATTACACAGGTGATTAAGCCGAGACCGATACCGAAGATGATTTTGCCTTTGTTGGTCAAAGGTGAGGATGCATAATCCGTCGCCATAAAGACTGCAGCGAAAAGCAAACCGCCACCCAGAATCTGATAAAGCACAAAGTTGATATCGAAACCGCCGAAGAGCAGCGACAGCAGAGCAACTGTACCCACATAAGCCAGGGGAATATAAAGTTTGATCACTTTTCTGACGAGGAGATAAACAGCACCTAAGAGAATTGCCGCAGCACATACCTCTCCGACAGCTAAGCTCCCGTGTTGACCCAGCAGCATGCCCATGAGTTCAGGTGCTTCAGCAATGCCTTCTACGCCTTTGGCCAAAGCCGCCATTGGCGTTGCCGTTGAAGACGCATCGACTCCGGAACCCATAAAGACATTGATGGGATTAGAAACTTGGAAACTGTTGGCGAAAGACACGACCAGCATGAGTCTGGCGATCATCGCCGGGTTAACGAAATTCTGACCCAGGCCACCGAAGATCTGTTTGGCTACCACGATGGCGCCGATGGTACCGAGAATCAACTGCCAGACCGGAAATTCGGCGGGCAGGTTCAGGGCGAGGATGACACCGGTTACAGCCGCTGAGAGGTCAGAGATGGTGTTGCTGCGTTTCATGACGCGGCGGCTGATGTATTCAACGACGATACAGCTTAATACAGAAATAAGTACATTGATCAGTACACCGAGACCGAAAAGATACGTAGATGCAGCGACCACAGGAATGAGTGCGATCAGGACATCACGCATGATCTTTGAAGTATCGGAGTTTTTGTGGAAATGCGGACTGCTGGAAAGAAGCAGCACCGGGGTAGATTCAGTCGTATTAACAGCCATTATGCATTTACCTCCATAGCTCGAACCATTTTTTTGCCTTCACGGAAATACTGGACCAGCTGAATGTGTGAGGGGCAGACGAATGCGCAGCAGCCACATTCAATACAGGTCTCTACGCCGATCTCACGAGCCTTCTGAATGTCGCCCGCTACAATGTTCATTTTCATCTCGGTCGGTGACAGATACATGGGACAAGCATCCACACAACGAGAGCAACGGATGCAGGCGATTTCGGGTTTCAGAATGTAGTCTTCTTCTACCAAGGCGATGATGGCATTGTTCTGCTTCAGGAAGGAGAACTCAAGTGAGCTTAAGGGAGTACCCATCATCGGGCCGCCCATCAGGATCAAGCGGGGTTCCTTAGAGAAGCCGCCACAGAAATCGATGACATTCTGCAGAGGAGTACCGATGGGGATCTTGACATTCTTAGGCTCAGCGATCGCGCCGCCATCGACGGTGGCGATTTTGTTCGTGAGAGGACGTCCGGTTTTGAGGTAGATGCCCATTACGGTCAGTGTAGTCACGTTCAGCACAACACAGCCGACATCAGCAGGGAGTTTCCCTACTGGGACCACGCGTCCGGTCGCATTCTGGATGAGGACCTTCTCAGCACCCTTCGGGTATTCGGCAGGAACCGCCATTACTTGTATGTTCTGGAAACGATTAGGGTCGGACTCAATGTAGTTGACCAGCGCTTCAATCGCTTCAGACTTGTTGTCTTCAATAACGATGATACCGCGCTCGATGCCCACCCATTTCATGGTTTGCGTAATACCGTCGAACAGATGCTCGGTGTAGTAACGCATCACCACATCATCAGCTGTGATATAGGGCTCGCACTCGGCACCGTTGATGACCAGTGTATCTACCTGCTCGTCTTTGACGTTGAGTTTGAAATGGGTTGGGAAACCCGCACCACCCAGGCCGACCAGACCGCTGGCACGTACGGCTGCGATGAAGTCCTCCTTTGAGTTGATCTCCGGGACTTTGATTCCGGACCAGGGGCGCATCTCACCGTCTGACTCGATTTCGATCGTTGTCATCGAAGTACCGTCCGCAGCATTGGGTACTTGAAGGATTTTCTTAACTTTTCCGGAAATGGACGCATGGATCGGGGCACTGATCGCTGCAGGCGAATCTCCGATCAGCTGTCCAACTTCTACAATGTCACCAACACTGACTACAGGCTCACAGGGTGCGCCGATATGCATCTTCATCGGAATACTGACTGTAGAGGGTGTGGGCAGAACAACATCTCTTAATTCGGATGTGTTTTTGCGATGCTCAGCATGCACACCACCATGGTTAGTCTTAACCTGGGTGGCGACACCTTTGGGGAGCGATAGACTCATTCTCTTCCTCCTGTTATAGGTATTTCATTATCAGCGAGGAAGAAATAATCACGACTTAATAAATGTACCAGTGCTTATTAAGATGACAAATGTACAGTCTGTACCATACGTTCGCTCGAGAATAACAAAATACGATTTAATTTTTACTCTGACCATTATATCGATTAATCGTCAATCTTTACAAGAGATGACTAGTGATTGAAAACATGAAATTCATGTATCTTGCTCGCATGACCGCCATTTTTTTGTGAACTAGTACCTGAGGAACGTCTCAAGCCTACGAATAGGCACTCGGTAACGCATAGCAGTTGAGATACTTTTTTCGTTTATGCTAATATAGTTTGAGCTTCAGTTTGACACAGGCATTTCCTCGTCTTCAGGAGTCTACCAGACACTCTTCTATTACTCCCTATTTATAAGGTGATAGAGCCTGCCTGCTAGAGTGAAGTTCCAAAACTTGTGAAATGAGGAATGCCTTTTGACCGAAATTATTTCTAAACTCAAAGAAGTACTCACCTCAGTTCTGCCGGTCACGGC
>CAZJTS010000262.1:0-2824 GCA_964548975.1 uncultured Fastidiosipila sp. | reverse complement strand
TTGACCTATCAGAATCTGGTTAAGCTTTATGAAGAGGGCGTCATTTCTTTCGCCGATGTGATTAGTTTCAATCTGGATGAGTACATTGGCCTGGATCATGAACATAATCAGAGCTATTTCGCCTTTATGCAACAGAATCTCTTCAATTTTGTCGACATTCCCGATGGACAATACTTCGTTCCCAGCGGTGTTTCGGAAGATCCGGAGCTCGAATGTGTCGAATACGAGGAGAAGATCGAGGCCTATGGGGGCATTGATTTGCAGGTCCTCGGTCTGGGCGGCAATGGACACATCGGGTTTAACGAACCTGCAAACCATTTCGCCCCTACTACACACGTTGTTGACCTGACAGAGGAAACAATCGAAGCGAACTCTCGTTTCTTCACCTCGAAGGAGGAAGTTCCGACGAAGGCAATCAGCATGGGTACAGGGTCGATCATGAAGGCCCGCAAGATTCTGCTCCTGGCTTTTGGCAAAGGTAAAGCAGAGGCGGTCGCAAACATGGTAAATGGGCGAATTTCTCCCCAGTGCCAGGCTTCTCTCTTACAAGTACATCCGGATGTCACTGTCCTGATTGATGAAGAGGCAGCAGCTAATCTGTAGGGAATAATCACCGCCCCGGACCTGCGTTCAGGGCTATCGACATCTGCATACGTTGACCAGGAAGCGGAGGAGTAGGTTCCGGACGCGGATTTTCAGAGAAGGCTCCCGCATGAAGTGCGGCTGAGAGGAGCCGATCCGCACGGACTCGAAGGTCGTCGCGGAGTCAACAGTCCCAGGAAACAGACTCATGTGTTTCCAGAGTGCTTGCATCCATATGCAAGAATCCCGGTGGTACCACGGAAAGCAGCTTTTCGTCCGGAAACGGATAGGCTGCTTTTTCTATGGAATCAAGGCCATCAGAGATTACAGGAGGAATATAGATGCAAGACAAGAACAGCATTCCGGCAAATTTCAATCCACTCGACCGGGAAGACCAGATTTACAAGAATTGGGAAGCCAAAGGCTATTTCCACGCGGAAACAGACCCAAGCAAAAAGCCATATACCATCATGATGCCGCCGCCCAACATCACGGGACAGCTGCATATGGGCCATGCTCTCGACAGCACTCTGCAGGACATCCTGATTCGCTGGCGGCGCATGCAGGGCTACTCAGCCTTGTGGCTGCCTGGCACGGATCACGCTTCCATTGCTACCGAGGCCAAAGTAGTGGACCAGATCCGCTCGGAAGGCCTGCAGAAAGAGGAAATCGGCCGTGAAGGCTTTCTCGAACGGTCCTGGGCCTGGAAAGAGAAATATGGTTCGACGATCTCTCGTCAGCTGCGCAAGATGGGTGCTTCCTGTGACTGGGAAAGAGAGAGATTCACCCTGGACAAAGGCCTGTCAGATGCAGTCGAAACCGTTTTCGTCGATCTTTACAACAAGGGCTTGATTTATCGAGGCAAGCGCATGGTCAACTGGTGCCCGGACTGTAACACGAGTATCAGTGATATTGAGGTAGTCTTCAAGGACCAGGCGAGTCATCTTTGGCACCTGGATTATCCGCTTGAGGATGGCAGCGGTGTCTTGAGCGTGGCGACCACGCGTCCCGAAACCATGCTAGGCGATACGGCGGTAGCTGTACACCCCGAAGATCCCCGCTATACGGAGCTCGTCGGTAAGTATCTTGTCCTGCCCCTAGTAGGCCGCAGAATCCCGATTATCGCCGATGACTACGTCAGCCGTGAGTTCGGCACCGGCTGCGTGAAGATTACCCCTGCTCATGACCCTAATGACTTCCAGATGGGTGAACGGCACGGCCTGGAGTTCATCGAAGTAATGGACGAGCACGGCATTATGAATGAGCAGGCCGGAACGTACGCCGGCCTGACACGCGAGGCCTGCCGCGTCAAGATCGTTGCAGATCTGGAAGCCGCCGGTGCGCTCCATCACATCGAACCATACAGTCACAGCGTCGGTACCTGTCAGCGTTGCGGCACCACAGTAGAGCCCCGAGCTTCTCTCCAATGGTTTGTCAAGATGGAGCCTTTGGCCAAACCAGCCATCGATGTGGTCGAAGAGGGCGAAATACGCTTTGTTCCGGCTCATTTTGAGAAGACGTACTTTAACTGGATGCAAAACATTCGTGACTGGTGCATTTCGCGTCAGCTGTGGTGGGGGCACCGGATTCCCGCCTGGTATTGCGAAAACGAGGCCTGTGGTCATGTACACGTGGCGAAAGCAGCGCCTGAGACCTGTGAAAACTGCGGGGGAACTGCCTTCCGCCAGGACGAGGACACCTTGGATACCTGGTTTAGCTCTGCGCTTTGGCCGTTTTCGACCCTGGGCTGGCCTGAGCATACCCCGGACTTCGAGTACTTCTATCCCACAGACGTCCTTGTTACAGGCTATGACATCATCTTCTTCTGGGTTGCCCGCATGATTTTCTCTGCTATTGAGCAAACCGGCCGCATTCCCTTCCACACCGTTTCGATTCATGGTATGGTGCGCGACAGCCTCGGTCGCAAGAGGAGCAAGTCCTTGAACAATGGTGTAGACCCACTGGACATCATTGCCAAATACGGCGCTGATGCGCTGCGCTATGCCCTTGTCACCGGTACTGCGCCTGGCAATGATCAGAGATACCAGGAAGAAGTGCTGGATGCGGGACGCGCCTTCAGCAATAAGATTTGGAATGCCTTCCGCTTCGTGCTGATGAATCTTGACGAAGACGAGCCTGAGATCGATGTACAACAGCTGCAGCTGGAAGACCGCTGGATTTTGTCGAGGGTCAACACAGTGATTGACGATGTGACGAAGAGCCTGGAGGGCTTTGAGCTGGG
>CAZJTS010000261.1:0-2824 GCA_964548975.1 uncultured Fastidiosipila sp. | reverse complement strand
TGCAGAAGCTGAGCCAGCACATTGTGCGTAAGGTGGCGGATCGACTGGTCAGTCTTGAGAAGACTGACAGAGAAACCTACGAAAAATATTGGGATGACATCTCGCTCTTTGTCCGCTACGGAAGTCTCAGAGACGAAAAATTCTTCGATCGCGCAACAAATGCGCTGCTCTTCAAAAACTACTCAGAAGGCTACGTGTCACTGAACGAGTTCAAGGAACAGTCGGTCGAGAAGGTTTACTACACAACAGATGCAAAAGCTCAGGTCGCTTACAATGACCGCCTCGTCAGCGCTTCGAAACCGGTCATCGTGATGGAGAATGAATTCGACCTGCCATTCATGCAGATGCTCCAGAGTAAGAATCCTTCTCCAATCTTCTTAAGGGTGGATGCGGAAGTCGATGCGGAAGCCGGGAACCAGGACCGGCAGCAACAATTAGAGAAACTGTTCCGTGACGTCACAGGTCTGGGCAACTTAAAAGTCGAAGTGAAAGCCTTAGGTCCCGACGGCGAAGCCGCAATTCTAACCGAAGATGAACAGGCAAGAAGTATGCAGGACATGCGTAAAATGTTCCAAAAGATGGAAGGCAAGTCGGAAGCGGAACTGGATGAAATGTTCCCGATCGACCGGACGCTGGTCGTCAATACCGACAGCTCTCTCATTACCCGCATTTGTCTCATGGATGAAACTGTCGGGAAGGAAGCGCTGGCCAAAGACCTGGCCCACGAAGTCTACGACCTGGCGCGCTTGAGTCATGGCACGCTGGAAGGTAAGGAACTGATCACCTTCCTGCGGCGGTCTACAGAGATTCTGGGTCAGATTGAAATCTAGATCCTAATTACGAAGAGCTCACAGATTAACCCCTGTGAGCTTTTTGATTTAGCTCCTAGACTTTAGTGATCAGTCTGTGAGACTATATCAGCACCTAAGCAAACCCCTACCGGCAAGGAGAATACACCCGTGACAGATATCAATAGAGTCTTTACTGTTAAGCGCCCGGAGCACCAGGTTGAAGCGGATAAACTGCTTAAACGTCTGCAGGAAGAAAGCGCGTTTCGGCAGCTTAAAGCGCTCAGAATCTATAGCCGCTACGACATCGAAGGGCTTGATAATGCTTATCTGGAACGGGCCTGCCAGGAGATTTTGGCCGAACCGCCGCTCGATGAATACTACCTGGAAGATGAGCCTTGGGATCAGTCGCAGCTAGCTATCCGCGTCGAAGCCCTCCCTGGCCAATATGATCAACGCGCGGACTCCGCAGCGCAATGCCTTCAGTTTCTTACTGCGGGCGATCGGCCCCTTGTCCGTACGGCCAAAGCCTATGTGTTCACCACCGAAGGCGACTTGAGTGCTGAGACAGTCAGTAAACTCAAACAGTTCCTAATCAATCCGGTTGAGTTGCGAGAAGCCTCCGCTGATAAACCGGAGCATCTGACCAGGGAAACAACTGACCCCGCCGGAATCCCGTTGGTCGAAGGCTTGATCGAAGCGGATGAAGCAGCTCTCGGCCAGATCCATAAATCGCTGGGACTCGCGATGTCTGAAGCGGATCTCGCTGTTATCCAGGCCTATTTCCAAGGGGAAAAGAGAAACCCCACACTGACCGAAATCCGGGTCCTCGATACCTACTGGTCCGACCATTGCCGTCACACAACTTTTCATACAAGGCTGAGTGAGCCTGTGTTCCAAGCGTCCGATCACTTTGAGACAAACGAACTTTTCTGCCGTGAGCTCCAGGAAGCTTACGTCCGCTACCGGGCATTGCGAGAAGAGCGCTATGGCGACAAGGAAGCGGAGCGCCCCCTGACCCTGATGGACCTCGGAACCCTAGGGGCGAAAGTCCTGAAACAAAGAGGTCTTCTGCCTGACCTCGATGAATCTGAAGAGATTAACGCCTGCTCCATCAAAGTGACCTTAGAAGAGCATGGCACACCTACAGACTACCTGCTCATGTTCAAGAACGAAACACATAATCACCCGACGGAGATTGAACCCTTCGGTGGTGCGGCGACTTGTCTGGGCGGCGCTATCCGGGATCCATTGTCCGGCAGGTCTTATGTCTATCAAGCCATGCGTGTCACGGGTGCCGCCGATCCCCGAACGCCTCTCGAGGAAACATTGCCCGGTAAGCTCAGTCAGCGCCAGATTGTCACCGGTGCGGCTGAAGGTTACAGTTCCTATGGTAATCAGATCGGTCTGTGTACGGGCTTGGTGCGCGAAATCTACCATCCGAATTATGTGGCCAAACGTATGGAAGTGGGTGCCGTCATCGGTTCGGCTCCGGCAAGCCAGGTGGTCCGGCTTACCCCGGAACCCGGTGATCTTGTTTTACTCGTCGGTGGCAGAACCGGCCGCGACGGTATCGGTGGTGCTACCGGCTCATCCAGAGAACATGATGAGAAGTCCGTCAGCACTTCCGCGTCTGAAGTCCAGAAGGGCAACCCGACCGAAGAACGCAAGATCCAAAGACTTTTCCGCAGACCTGAAGTCTCCCGCCTGATTAAGCGTTGCAATGATTTCGGTGCCGGCGGTGTGTCTGTAGCGATAGGTGAACTGGCAGACAGTTTAGATATCCAACTCGATCGCGTGCCTTTGAAGTACAAAGGCTTGGACGGCACCGAAATTGCCATCTCCGAATCTCAGGAGCGTATGGCGGTGGTTCTGGCCTCTGAGGATGTGCCGGCTTTTCTTCAGGCCGCAGCCGAGGAGAATCTGGAAGCGACCGAAGTCGCTAGTATCACGGATTCAGGCCGGATGCGCATGTTCTGGCAGGGCAATTGCATTGTGGATCTAGCCAGAGACTTTATCGACAGCTCCGGCGCAAC
>CAZJTS010000260.1:0-2851 GCA_964548975.1 uncultured Fastidiosipila sp. | reverse complement strand
GGAACATCCGGCCATCTGAAGGGCGAAACCGGACAACCTTGGGATCAATCAAAGAGTTTTTTTCGAAATTCGGTAGGGGACACACCTGTCCATTTTTTGAAGGCACGCAAAAAACCGGAATGGTCCGCGTATCCGAGAGACATAGCTATTTCGGTGATCGGCTTCGATGAATCTTCCAACGCCTTACGGGCTCGATTCACCCTGATACTGTCAATCAGCTGATGGTATTGCCATCCTTCGGCCTTCAACTTGCGCCTTAGCGTTCGAGGACTGCAGTGCACCAGGTTCGCCGCGTCCTCCATGCTCGGCGGAGTTGCAGGGTTGTCTTCAATCATTTGCGCAACCCGACAAGAAATGGCGCCTCTCGCCCTGACTATACTTTGTTCTTCGCATAGAGAAGCGTAAAGCCTCGAACTCTGGGGGCTTGCATTTGGCAGAGGGTCATCGAGAATAGACGCATCGAAAAAAAGCTGTATAGATGGTGCATCAAACTGAACCGGACAATCAAAAATCGTCTCGTACTTCTCTGCATGTCCCGGAACAGAATAATCGCACCGCAATTTAGTGATCGGCAACGGCCTACCCAACACCCATCGAGATGTTGCGACAATATTGCTTAGCAGCTCTTCAATAGCCAGAAGTCGGAGCTCACCCAAATCCTGCCTGACAGTTACCTCAAAGCACGCTTGTTCACCGAGATCGCGAAATTCAGTGATGAGTGCATCTCCCGAGAATCGGCCGGGATAATTCTGGTATCGAAGGCCCTGCTCTATGGCTCGACGCAGGGTCGATGAACTCATCATCAAATACGCGAGCTGATCGTAGGTCGCCAGTGAGCGATGAAACCCAAGATCCAGCCCTAGCCCAGGATCACTGGTCAGATATAAAGCATCAAGCAGCAAAGCCCGGTGATTACTGGCACTGATTAAGGCTCCAGGAGCATCAACTCCATACTTTTGAGCCAGGTGGGACGTGTCAACTCCCGCTGCGGACAGAAAGTCCAAGAGCCAGAGCACGTACCGGGCATCGGTATTAATAGTAAAACCTCCCGATCAAACTCTTACGATGCAAGATCCTTAGTCCGGGAACTTCAAATGAACCTCTTCCGAAGTCGCCACAGCTTGACACGCCAGAGTCCAGCCCTCTGACAATTCCTCAGCATCCAGAGCCTCGTTTGCCAGCAAATCCACGTCCCCCTCCACGAGGGTGCACATACAGGAGGCACATGACCCAACCAGGCAGCTATGTGGTGGTTTCATCCCTTCCCGCTGCATCGCAGCGAGCAGTACTTCACCAGGTTCACAGTCAATCTGATGGGTCTCGCCATCAAGCTCTACTGTCAGTTTCGTAGCCTTTGCGCCTTCGTGTTCGACAATACTCTCGGTGTTTGTCTCACTCTCTCCTGGAAGCGAAACGAATCGCTCTACATGAACGGTCTTACCGGGGATTCCAGCCAGTTTCATACCGCTTTCCACGCCTTTCATAAAAGGCTCAGGACCGCAGACGAAGACCTCGGGCTCATTAAGCCCGCTGGCGAATCCGGCCAACTGTTTGTCAGAGGGTCGCCCCTGAACAGAATCCAGCCAGTGGATAACCTGAAGCCGCTCCGGGAACTCTGCAGCAAGAGCATTCAATGCGTCCTTGAAGATCACGGATTTCTCGTCTCGATTCGCGTAGATGAGCCGGACCACACCATTGCCCTGACTGAGCGCGGATCGAAGAATCGATAGCACCGGGGTGACACCGCTACCGCCAGCAAACAAGAGAAAATTCCGATTCAGATCTTTCGGCACGAATGCACCGGCAGGCGCAAGCACCTGGAGGCTGTCGCCAGCTGAGATTTCGTCGCACAGCCAATTTGACCCGCGGCCATCATCAACCCGTTTAACGGTGACACGCAGTCTCTCATTTTCAAACGGTGAGCTGGATAAGGAGTAACATCTCGGTAACCAGTCATCTTTCCAGGGAATTCTTAATGTAAGAAACTGGCCCGGCCGATACCGAAACGTTGATTCAAGACTCTCAGGGATATCGAACTCGAACGAACAGGCATCATGGGTTTCCCGAATCACCGAAGCGATCTTTATCTCATGGTAATCAGTAGCACTCATTTCATACCCCCATAACGAACTGACCGCTGTCTATGCGCAGTTCAATGCCATTGACCGCTCTGGCTTCATCTGAGGCCAGATACACCACACCTGCCGCGACGTCATCGGGGCGACACGCCCGGTTCATAGGGTCTTTATCAATGGTGAGCATCTCCGGATCAAGTCCTTCCGGATAAACTGCCCTGGTCATTGCCGTCAGAACGCCGTCCGGATGAACCGAGTTGCAACGTATTCGGTAACGCTTACGCCGACAGTCGACGGCTACCGCTCGTGTAAGTGCGGCTACCGCGCCCTTGCTGGCGCCGTATGAGACGTAATCCTCTTTTCCTGCCAGCGCAGCAATTGAAGACATATTGATGATAGAGCCACCATGGGATTTCATGGCCGCAACAGCAGCCTTGCAACCCAGGAAAACACTATCTGCGTTCACACTCATGACCTTCTTCCAGTCGCTGAAACTGGCCTGCTCGATGTCGCCTGAAATCAGAATACCTGCGTTATTTACGAGAATATCCAATTGGCCTAATTGGTCACGGACCTGTTCAAAAAGCCTTTCCCACTGGTCTGCGTCGGTGACGTCGTGTTGAAAAAAAGCAGCCCCGATCTCCGCAGCGATACGTTCACCGTTTTCGGCATCAATATCGGTCATCAATACAGAGGCGCCCTCACGCACAAACTGGCGCGCAACCGCCTCTCCGATGCCGCTGGCTGCACCAGTGACCACAGCATTCTTGCCAACC
>CAZJTS010000259.1:0-2870 GCA_964548975.1 uncultured Fastidiosipila sp. | reverse complement strand
TAAATGTTACGTTATTTCTGGGGCTTACCCTTGCAAACGGGGGATAAGGTTTTCATTTCGCCCTTTTTCACTGACAAAATACCCAAAGTTGGTCTTCTTTGGCTAAGATCTGGGCCCTATTTACTGGGCGGGGTAAGGTGCGTCTGACCGCCCATATACTTCCTGAGGACTTCCGGAATGAGGACTGATCCATCCGCCTGTTGGTACTGTTCGAGGATTGCCGGCAGTATCCGGGATGTGGCAAGGCCCGATGCATTCAAGGTGTGCATCAAAGCGGTTCTCCCGTCTTTAGCCCTGCGGTAGCGCATGTTGCCGCGTCTGGCCTGGTAATCATGTGCATTGGAAGCGGAGCTGACTTCCTTGTAGTCGTTCATGCTGGGGATCCACACTTCGATGTCCCAGGTTTTGGCCATAGAAGCTGAGCAGTCACCTGCTGCCAGACTGGACAGTCGGTAGTGGAGCCCGAGGCCCTCAACGAGCGCACAGGCCTTATTCACCAGTTCCTTGAACGCCTCAGAGGAAGTCTCGGGTGTCGCGTACTGGAACATTTCCACCTTATTGAACTGGTGTCCGCGGATCATGCCGCGCTCCTCAGCCCTGTAGCTGCCGGCTTCTTTGCGGTAGCAAGGGGTGTAAGCGAAGTACTTGAAGGGCAGGTCCTTCTCATCCACAATTTCATCGCGGTAGAGATTGACCAGAGCCGTTTCTGCCGTCGGCAGAATAAATTGCCGGTTCTGTGCCAAAGTCTCATCATCCGCTTCGAGCCAGAAAACATCCTCTCTAAACTTGGGAAACTGTCCGGCCGTATAGCCGGAGGCATCATTCAGAATGTGTGGCACCATGAGCATTTCATACCCGTCAGCTAAATGTGAATCAATGAAATAGTTTAGTAGCGCCCACTCAATCCGGGCACCGTCGCCTTTATAGATCCAGAAACCGCTGCCGGAGAGCTTTGCGCCGCGCGTATAATCAATTATGCCCAGGCGTTCAGCGATATCCACATGGTGCTGACCGGTGAAGTCGAACTCAGGTTTTTCACCGAACACTTTCTCAACTTGATTATTCTCTTTGCCGCCTGCTCTGACATCATCGGCAGGCAGATTGGGCAAGCCGACCAGAAACTCCATATGCTTCTTAGCGAGAACGTCCAGTTGTTCATCTTTTTCTTTGATAGCATCGGACAGCTGTTTGAGCTCAGCCAATACCGGCGTAGCATCTTCTCCCGCCTTTTTGAGCTGGGGAATCGTGGACGACAGCTTGTTTCGTTTGGCTTTCATCTGTTCGACTTCGGTGATCAGACTGCGACGGTCCTCGTCTTCCTCAAGGAACTCGTCAAAGTCCACAGTAAGCCCTCTTTTGGCCAAAGCCTGGATTACGTACTCAGGGTCACGTCTGATTAGCTGTACTTCTAACATAATAGGTCTCCTCGAAGCGCTTTTTGAATTTCAAACAGTATACCATTTACTAGGAATTTTGCTTAGTTCAAGCCCTGAAGTGTGCCTTCTCCGGCTAAACCCGGGAAGCCTTGCTGCCGCATGAATTCGTAGGCAACGATCGCCACTGAATTCGACAAGTTGAGTGAGCGGGATTCTGCTGTCATGGGAATGCGGATCATGCGTTCGGGGTGGGCCAGAAGTAAGGATTCAGGGAGCCCTTTCGTTTCCTTCCCGAAAAGAAAGACCGCAGATTCCGGATAGCTCATGTCCGCATAGGATGCGGGGGATTTCGTCGTGGTGTAGTAGATGGCTTTGCCGGACATTTCGAGCAGGAAGTCATCCAGCTTATCCCACAACCTGAGCTCGGAGAGCTGATACCAGTAGTCCAGTCCCGCACGTTTGAGATGCCGGTCGCTCAGGGCGAAGCCAAGCGTACCGATGAGGTGAAGTCTGGCCCCGACAGCCACACAGGTTCTAATAATGTTCCCGGTGTTCTGGGGGATTTCCGGTTCTAATAATGCAATATCCAGTGCCATGCTACGCCTCAAGATCGTTTAAATATTGTCTGGCCCACGTCTCGAGCTTCCCCAGACGGTGATACATGCCGGACTTCCCCAGAGGGGGATCCAAGTATTCCCCGAGCTCACGAATGGATAGGCCGGGGTGCTCGAGTCGGAGTTTTGCGACCTCGCGAAGTGTATCAGGCAAACGGACCAGCCCCCCTGCCTGCTCCAGATCTCTGAGTAACTCTATCTGTCTGGCAGCGGTATCTGCCACGCGCTGTAAATTCGCATTGTCACAGTTGACCGCACGGTTCACGATTTCATTGAGATTCTTGCGCACGCGGGTGTCCTCGAAATGGAGCAAGGAACGATGAGCCCCTGTCGCCCCGAGAAAATCCGCAATCTGGTCACCGTTCTTAACATAGAGCATCCGGTAGCCGCCCTGTTGCTGGAGCAGAACATCAATGCCCTCCAAGGCCAAGAGATCCTCCAGGAAACGCGCCACGGACTGGCGCCGGAGCGAGAACTCGATCTGGTAGCTTCGCGTAGGATCTGCGAAGGAGCCGACCGCCAGGAAAAAGGCGCGTAAGGCGATCTGCCGAGCGTTACGGTCGAGATTGTCAGCCGCTCGCTGGAGTGTCCCGCGTACTGTGTTGTAATCCAACAGTTCTTCCATCTCGGCACGTATAAGTCCGGCCTGCTCTTCCCCGGCAAAACTCAGGAATGAATAGGTCTTCTTCCGCTCAAAATCAGCATCCAGTTGCCAGAGGCGTTCGGCTTCCGAGCGTAATTTTTCGATGAATATCTGCTGAGCACTCTTGATATAGACTTCGTTGGATCTGAAGGTCGCAGACGCCGCTAAGGCACAACAGAGCCAGAGTCTCGCGTCGCTATCGTTCTGAAATTCCCGGCCAACCAGTTCTTCTTTTAC
>CAZJTS010000258.1:0-2876 GCA_964548975.1 uncultured Fastidiosipila sp. | reverse complement strand
GATGTATTAGGTCAATCATTTTGCGTGTTTTAGTACCCGTTAGGGTATCACTCCAAGATAAACGAATGCAAAGCCAGATTCCCCTCCCCACGGAACGTCAGGTAGATCGCATGGACACCATCCGGCAGCCGACAATCCACTGCATTATCTTCCCAGACATTGCTGAACTTCACCGGGATTTCGCCCAGCACCTCACCATCCCAGGCGGTACGGACTTCAAACACGCCCTTGCCGTAGCCCCTCGTCCGCACGCTAACGGATCGAACATTTTCAAGCTCGAAGTATTTGAAACCGGCCGTTGCCGAATCAGTCATGTTGAGAATGTAGCCCTGCTCTTCATCGCCGTCGCCTCCGTCCTGGGTCAGGATCGGGTGGACAGCATCAAGCCACAGCCCGTTTCTCCCCATGCCGCCGGTGTAAGGATTGTCTACATCACAGAAAAGATTACAGGCAATGTACGAAGGGATCTCGCCCTTCCCGGCCAAAGGCCCGCCATTCAGCCCACACGAGCTCATCTCATCCTGAGGAATGTGCCCCTCAGCATCCATCTCCACTTTTTCCGCGCAAGTCTGGCGGCTATAGTTCGAACCATTCGTGTGGCGGTGATAGAAAATATAGAGCTGGCCGTTGAACTCTTCCAGCCCACCGTGGTTGTTGCCGCCGTAGAACATCGGTTTAGCCGCCGGCTTGTAGCTGTCAATGCCGATATCGTTGTTGCTGATCAGGACACCGCCGTAGGTGAAGCCGTCGGTCGGCGAATCGCTGACCGCATAGCAAAGCTCATACATCTTGATCGAGGAATAAACGAAGTAATACCTGCCGTCGAGCTTGCGGATCGAGGGGGCTTCGAAGAACTCATGCCCCTCATAGCCGCTGCCCTTACTATAGGGTTCGCTCGGCATGATGAATTTTACGTCTTCGATTATGGTGACCATGTCTTTGGCCAAAACCGTGACCATCGGACCCGACCGCGACTTATCGCCGACCGCACAGAAGCCGGTATATAGATAGGTCAGCTCACCTTCGGTCAGGACTGCTGGGTCGAACTGGGGCTCGTCACCCTCGCGGAGGCCCAGAATGCCGCCGGCTTCGTCATGGACATAATCGACGAAAGTGAAGGGGCCCTGGGGGACATCACTCACCGCCACCGAGACGCAAGGCTTGTTGTTCAGGACATAGTAGAGATAGTAGCGGCCGTCGGGTCCCTGCGTGGCATCCGGCGCGAAAAGACAGGCCGTGTCGTCTACATTCGCAGGATCATCGGTTCTTCGGAACATCACACCTTCGTAGCGCCAGTCCCGAAGGTCGTCGACGGGCGCGGACCAGCTGACATAATCGTTCAGGCAGTACATGTGACTGTTGAAGCGGTCGTGCGAGCCGTAGATGTAGACGCGGTCGCCGAACACATGCGGCTCGGCATCCGGAATATATTCCCAGGAGGGCAGGTAGGGGTTGACCCCGGCTTTGGTTCCATCGGGCATGATCATAGGTTCTCTCCTTGTGTACGAATTTTCAGACAATTGGTATGTGCTGTGGGTAGGTCTTCGGGTAAAGTGACCGCGAGGCCTGAATCCGCAAGCTCCCAGGACACTTCGCCGTAGCCCAGAAGCTCGACACTGCAGACATCGGTCAGGCTGCGGATACGCACTTTGCGGTCGTCCGCAACAGCCATGAGGAAGCAGTAGACGACCTCGGCTTTGGCCGTGAAACGAAAGTCTTCAGGTGTCCAGGCGACAGCCGTCTCCTCGAAACCGCGATTGACAACGCGACTCGGGCCCTCCATGGCGGTGTGCCAGGGCCGAGTGCCGAAGATCGCTTCGCCACAAAGACTTGTCCAACCCGCGAGCTCCTCAAGAATGTAGCGAGTTTCGTCATCGATTGTGCCGTCCGGGCGCTGCAAAACATTCAGCAGGAGGCAGCCGTTCTGCGAGACCACATCGATGAGGATCTGGATGATGTGCCCCGGGGTCTTGTACGTCTGGCGAACATCATAGAACCAGTTACCGATACAGCTGTCCGTATGCCAAACCTCGGGGGACGCTTGATCGAGCTGGGATTTCTCCACGTCGAGCACGCCGACGCGATAGACCTCGGGTCGGCGATCCTTCTGCAGGTAAACCGCCCGGTTCTCGCCGTGTGTCTCGATCGAGCGATTGTAGAGTTCACTCACAATCTCCAGACCGTAGGCGAAGTCTTGTTCCTCACTTCGGTCCGGTTCTTTCCGGCCAAAAGGCAGCGGCCCATCGCTATACAGCACATCCGGTTCAAACCGCTCGATCACCTCGAGCATCACGTCACGCCAATACTTCCGAAACTCCGAATTGTCGGTGTACCACTGGGCTTCGAGCTGCTCGTAGGGCATGTCGCGGTACTGCTGATTCGGCAGATAGAAATCCTCATAGTCCGGATCATTGCCGTCATAAGGCTCACCCTTGCGGGGGCCCTGACTATCAGCACCCTTATTCACACCCCACCAGCTGAAGGTCGCCCCCAAGTGTTCGGAGAGGCCGAAAGGTAGCCCGTGCTTCCGGGCCGCATCACACCACAGCTGACAGATATCTTTCTTTGGGCCCCGGGCGACGGAATTGAAGCGATTCAGCGCCGAGTCGTAATTGAAAAAGTGGTCATGATGCATGGCCTGACCAATGAAGTACTGGGCGCCGGCGCGTACATAGAGATCCATCAGCTCATCGGGGGCGAAGTGCTCGGCCTGCCAGAGATCGCAAATGTCTTTATAACCGACATCCGCCGGATGACCGTACACGCGCAGATGGTGCTTATACTGCTCGGTTCCCTCGACATACATATTACGGGCATACCAGTCGCCGAACATCGGGACACTCTGCGGACCCCAGTGACTCCAGATGCCGAATTTC
>CAZJTS010000257.1:0-2888 GCA_964548975.1 uncultured Fastidiosipila sp. | reverse complement strand
GATAAATTCGACGCATCTCTGCATCCTCATAAGTAGCGGCACCAATCACACCACTGTCGTGATGAATACAGGCTCCGCGAAGTTTGACGGCCTCCCCGTTGACACAGAAGCCCTTGTGCAGATCCAGATGGAGCGTACGAATGCCAAAGCTGCTATCAAGCTCATCTAAGCACTCCTCACCATGTACAAGTCTGCTGCGGCACGTGTAGAGCTCCGGAGTTTCAGCCGACCACAAGGCCGCATTCTCCACGAAAATACGCTGTGTGAACTGACGTTCTTCACGGGCAAATATGCTGACCGGTGACTGATCAGACGCAACCATTTGGCCGGCCGGATCATAGAGTTCAGTAACGAGTGTAAGTTGTGTACTCTCCGCGCCGGTTTGACGCAAATGTGTTTCCACACGCACGGCGGCGGTCCCCGCGCTGATCTGTTCCGTAGTTATGCGTACACCTTCCGGCTGAATATGCAGACGCCCGCCTTCCAGCAAATACACATCGCGGTATATGCCGCTGCCAGAATACCAGCGACTGTTGCTCATCGCTCCATTACGGACCAGAACACGAATTTCGTTCTTCGCTTCATAGCGCAAATAATCGTTCAGCTCCACATAGAAACCGCTGTAGCCAAAGGGCTGCTTGGCCGCCAGCTGCTCGTTGACATAGACAAAGGCGTTCATGTAGATACCTTCGAACTTAAGCGTCAGTGTCTTCGCGCGATCCGCTCGGCTTGCGAATAATTCTTTGCGATAGACATAGTTGCCGCCATCGCGAAAGCCGGTGCTTCCTGCGTTGTGACTCTCTGCGTATGGCTGCTCCAGCAACATCGCGTCATGGGGCAGCGTCACCTCTTCTGCATTCTCAGGGACATTCCAAACCAGGGCAAAAGCGTTCTTTTCTTGCCAAAACTGCCAGTCCTGATTCCAATTCGTTGCTTGCATCTTGTATCCTCCTAAAACTTGTAAACGCCATGTTGCAGACTGAATCTGCGTCCATCGACCAGTAAAACCTCAGCCTCACATCCATAAGGAATCTCGAACTCGTATTGTAGATCGCCAGCCTCGTCATACAGCCACTCTGAACGATAGAGACCGGCCGCGGAATCGAGTTTGCCCTTGAGATGGCCCAGACGCCGGTCAGGCTTGGGGGCAAGAATCGCCTTTGTGAAACCTGGTTCCAAAGGTTTCAAGCCCATCAGCTCTTCATAAATCCAAGCCATTACACTGCCATAGGCGTAGTGATTCAAACTGTTCATGCCCTCCGGATTCATGCTTCCATCTGGCAGAACCGAGTTCCAGCGCTCCCAGATTGTGGTCGCACCGAGGTTTACGCAATACAGCCAGCCCGGATATTCTTCGTTCAGCAGGAGATCCACAGCCGTACTGTGCGCCCCCACAGCAGTAAGCGCTGGCAAGAGCAGGGGCGTGCCCACGAAACCGGTGGTCAAATGCCCCCCAGCGGCCTCAATCAACTGCGTCAGTTTCGCGCCTTCGCGGACTTTGGCCTCGCCTTCAACCAGACCAAACTGAATCGCCATCGCCGACGCAGTTTGCGTGTCGATCTTTACGTTTCCCATCTCGTCAAAATACGTTTCCAGCAGCACCTTCCGTACCCGGCCGGCCAGCGCCGCAAAGCGTTCCTGATCCTCCGTGTAACCCAGTCGATCGGCAGCCTCAGCAGTCAGCGCGGCACCATACATGTAGTACACACTGGCAATAAAATGCGGATCGGTTTTGCCAAAGGGACCCGGTTCCGGATTGTCCAGGGCCAGCCAGTCCGCAAAGTGAAAGCCGCTGTCGATGAAATCCGTTCTGCCCTGCGCCGCTGCCTGGCGGCTCTGATAGTCGATCCAGTCCCGCATGCTTGGGTAAGTCTCTTCAAGCAAGCTCACGCTGCCGTAGTGCTTGAAAATTGTCCAGGGAATAATCGTAGCTGCATCGGCCCACGGCGAAGAAGCGAAGCCGGCAACCAATCCCTGCTTGAGTCGCGGGACCGTATTGGGCACAGCGCCGTCAATAATGCTCTGTTCCGCCCGCATATCCCAGAAATATTTACGGAAAAAGGCCGGTGTATACATGTTATAGCTGGCAGTTGCCGAAAACACCTGTGCATCGCCGGTCCAGCCCAGCCGCTCATCGCGCTGCGGACAGTCAGTGGGAATATCGAGGAAATTATCCTTCTGGACCCAAAAAACATTGCTGATCAGCTGGTTGACCTTGGAATTCCCGGTCTCAACCGAGCCAATCTCATCAAAATCGCTGCGCAAGTGGCATGCCCTAAGGTCAGAAACCTGATCATCTTCCTGCAATGCCCGCCATTCACCGGTACCGGGATCGATCTCCGCCAGCAGGTAACGAAACGCGTAGAAAGTAAAATGCGGCCGGAAATAAGCAACCGCTCCCTTGGATATATAGGTGTATTGCGCTTGAGCGGTGCGGTAATTCTCGTTGTAGAAACAACCCTCTTGCAGAATCTCACCCGCCTTGAAGCGCAGCTTCCAGCCTGCGGGCAGATCCACCTTGCCCTCAATCCAGCCGGCCAGATTTTGGCCAAAATCAAGCACCGTTTCACCCTTCGGTGTATGAATAAGCTCGCGGACCGGGAGCACTTCCTTCTGGACAATCGGCAAACTGAGGCGATCCACCAACGGGCCCAAATTCTCGGGCTCGACAACCTTGACCTTGAAGGTCGCGGTGTCATCCTCGCGTCTCGCGTCAAAAATCTCGCCATCATAGATGTTGCTGAAGGTAACCGGATGGAGCTTCGCCGTCCAGGACTTATCCGTGCTGCAGACGAGTTCTCCACCGACATAGAGCTCAGCCACTGCCATCAGCGTATCGCCGTAAAGATTCGTAAAGCCGCCATCAAAACCCAGGCGTCCCTTGTACC
>CAZJTS010000256.1:0-2910 GCA_964548975.1 uncultured Fastidiosipila sp. | reverse complement strand
CCGGCGCCTGGTCAGCGTCAACAGGGTGAATGAAGCCCCCAGATAGATAATGAAAAGAATCAGAGTCAGCGGATCTCGATAGGGTCTGAGGTCCGGCAGTCTAGCTAGAAACAGCAGCACCAAGAAAAGCCCGCCGACCAGGACGATTCGGCGTTTCGCTTGCCTCAGAATCTGTTTAGTTTCGGGCGCCTCTGCATGCTCCGGCTTGAACGAAAGCATCAGCACCTGAAAATTACTGTACTGCAGGTTAACCAACAACAGCGCCGTCATAATGATAATCAGCGCCGAAAAAACAAACATCCCAATCATGACTTCCCTCCGATCTCATCCATCAGGCCCAAAACCTTCTGTTTAAATACCTTACGATCCTTCGCCTTCGCCAGTCCCTCGGCCAAAATCACAACCAAGCGCTCCTTATAATCACTCGCAAAACCCGCCGGATCCTGATCCGCCCGCACCCTCGTCCCCTGCCGCCGATCCGCCACAATAAAGCCCTCATGCTTTAACTGCGTATAGGCCTTGTTAACGGTCATCGGGTTAATCCCCAGATCATCGGCCAGCTGGCGCACCGTTGGGAGCAGCTCCCCGGGACTGAGCTTGCTTGTCGCCACCCCCAGCACAACTTGATCGCGGATCTGCTGATATAGAGGGGTTTGGGAGGTTAGGTCGATTTCGATTAGCATTGGCGTGGCTCCTTGTTTATTGTGTTGCTTGTATTATATCAGATATAACACTGGAGCGGGCTGGATTGGCAAATCTTCCGGATGTGCATTGAGGTGCTGAGGGGGTCATGTGCATATCCGGCGCAGATGGCTTTCGGATCGCGCAGCCGAATTTTCCCGGAATGCATTGAATAATCTATATTTAGGGATGTTATTTCAGAATGTGTGTGAATTCGCTGGTATTTTCACTGCACTCCAGGAAAATTTGTCTTTAGCCATTTTTTCCTGGAGTGCAAAAGTCGCTTTGCATTATCGGAAAGTTCCGCATCTCCGGACCAACAACTCAATAAAACCTCTCCTCCGAAGCCTCATCACCCACAATACTTCCCGGCAGCAGCTCAACTTTCCCGGCTTTCCATACATTGTTCAAGCGATGGTACTCCACTGAGAATCCGCGGCCGTGCTCGAACATGATGTAGGGATCGTATTGTTCGGCGTGGTTTTCGAGGCTCATGAAGTAGGTGCGGAGCCACATTTGGTGGGTCACGATGGTGGCGCTCCCGTAGCCGAGCCGGTCGAGTTCGTTCAAGAGATTGTGGACGGCGACCTTGGTGCGGGCGAGGAAGTCTTTGTAAGTTTCGACGCCATCACCGAGTTTGTCGCCGGCATACCAGGATTGGACGAAGCGGCCGGTTTCGGGGTTTTCGTAGCGCTCGCCCAGCCATTCGCCGATGGCGACTTCGTTGAAGTCATTGCGCTCGACGGTGAGGTATTGGTCGGGGAATAAGGCGTTCAGAGTTTGGCGCGAGCGGATCATGCCCGAGCTGTAGTAGGCGTCGGTGGCGGGGTAGTCGCCGCGGGAGGCGTGTTCGCGCAGTTCCTCGCGGCCCGCCTCGCTAATCCGAGTATCGATAGAGCCGACCAGGATGCCTTCGGAGTCCGCCCCATTCCGGCCTGAGCGGAGGAAAACCAAGGTTTTCCTGCTCAGGCCTTCAGGGCTCTCCTCACGGTTCAGGACGGCGTAGACTTTGTCCAAAGGCGGGCGTGCTGCCCAGACGGACGGATCCCCGAGAATCAAAATATGTTCGGTCGCCATATTAAATAAAGTATGCAGAGGCTTAGTTGACATAACGAAACGGTCAAGCAGTTCCTGCGGACTTTCGCGATCTGCGCCGGTCAGGAAAACGACTTCTGAGAAAGCCCTGGCAGGAGCAGCACTAATCAAGAAACTGTGCTCCCTGATCCAGGCACTGAGCTCCTCGGCCGAGTATCGTCCGCGGAAAACACTCTCGGATTCCAACCAGACCTGCTCGACGTAAGAAAGCAAACCCTCATATACATCCGTGAAGAAGCAGGCGATACCGATATCGGGCAACTCGCCCCGGGACTGGAGATAATCCGCCAGCTGGTCGGTCAGGAAGTCGGCCTGTAGAGGCACGAAGAGACTTTCCGGTGCGGTGTCTCCGCTGAGATCGATCCAGTCGGAGCCGTCTTTCAGGAAGTCCCCGGCGGCAGCAGGCCTCACCTTCCCCAGCAGCTGATTGCCCCAGCAAAGCTGATTGTCCAGGCTGAACAGCGGCTCGCTGTGGTATTCACGGAAGGCCAAAGCAAAAGGTGTCACCTCTTTACCTAATCTATAGAGATCCCGTTCCTGTCCCGCCAAAAAGTCTGCGGCGCTGAGGGTCGGGTCGGCATAGGCATCGCCGAGTTGGAAGTTCGTAGCGAGGGCTTTGGCCAGAGCAGGATTACTCATGGCGTGCCCCGCAGCCAGTAAGTGGTCACCGAAGCTGATGGTTCGGTTCTGGCGCCAGATCGCTCCGCTAAGCGCAGCCGGCGAGAGGCGTTCGGGGTCCAGAAGCAGCAAAGTGCCGTTCTCGAGTTTGCGACCGAAGCGCATCAGGTGGCGATGATAGGCCAAAGGCATGAGTGTCACCGGGACGATCAACTGAAGTGTATGGAGCAGCGACGGCAAGGCGTAGGCCTGGTCGTCTTCGCTGAAGCCGTCGTCCAGCAGGAGCTGGAGGCGCTTGAGATTTTGGCGGATTTCCGTGGCATGGACCACGAAGGATTTCTGAAGGTCGAGCGCCGCCCTGAGCAGTCGCTCTCGGAGGCCGGCGAACTCCTGATCCATCCAGGGGCAGGCCGCCTGGGTCTGCGGGCTCCCTAAAGACCGGTAGAAACGATGGTCTGCATAGTTACTGCCCAATGCCGCCCGCATCAGGTCGGTTGCCGGACGGCGGTCTTCCAG
>CAZJTS010000255.1:0-2921 GCA_964548975.1 uncultured Fastidiosipila sp. | reverse complement strand
AGGAGCTCAAAGACAGCCAAGAAAAGCAAATGAAACAGACCTTCGAAAACAATGTGGTTGAGAAAGTGGTCCAGAACGCGTCAGTAGAGATCCCGCACTCCATGATCCACAGCGAGATGAACCAGATGCTGCGTTACCAACAGCAACAGATGCGGATGCAAGGCATTGAGCTTGAACAGTACCTGTCTTTCATCGGACAGACCATGGATGAGTACACCCACACCCTGCATGAACCCGCCGAAAGACAACTGGAAGTTCAGCTGGTTCTGAAGGCGATTGCCAATGCTGAAGACATCACACTTTCAGATGACGAGAAAGCGGAAGAAATTAAGAAGCTTTCTGAGCAGACCGGTATGTCAGAAGATGAGGTCAAACGTCAAATCGGGGATAACGAGATCTTCTTCGAAAACGCCAGACATCAGAAGGTGATTCAGTTCCTAACTGAGCATGCGGTGGCCATTGATCCACCGGCTGAAGAACAAGCCCCGGACACAGAAACCGAAACTGAAGTTGTGGAAGATTAAACTACAAAAAAACATCTCCTCACGGAGGTGTTTTTTGAATTTTTCTCGAACTTGCCACCTATGTGCGTGACAAGTAGCGAAAAGCCTGTATAATAGTCTTTGACTTTGTTTGACGTTAAAAGTCGCATTCTGAAAGGAGCTTATGTAAATGAACTTTAATGAAGAAGCAATCCGGGCAGCATTAGTCCCGACAGTTATTGAATCCACCAACCGCGGCGAGAGAGCTTATGACATTTTCTCACGCTTGTTAAAAGAAAGAATCATCATCTTGAGTGATGAAGTTAACTCCACAACAGCAAGTCTGGTCACCGCCCAGCTGCTTTTCCTGGAGGCTGAAGATCCTCAGAAGGACATCCAGCTGTACATCAATTCCCCCGGCGGTGAAGTGTCCAGTGGATTGATGATCTACGATACAATGCAGTACATCAGACCCGCCGTCCAGACAATTGTCATGGGCATGGCAGCCAGTATGGGCGCATTCCTGCTCCTCGCCGGTGAACCCGGCAAGCGCTTTGCTCTGCCCAATGCTGAGATCATGATGCACCAGCCTTCCGGCGGCGCACAGGGTCAGGCATCAGACATTCTGATCACGGCTGAGCATATCAAGAGAACACGTGAAAGACTCAATCGCATTATTGCCGAACGTACCGGTCAGCCGCTCGAAATGGTTGAGAGAGACACAGACCGTGACTACTGGATGAGTGCGGAAGAAGCTTTGACCTACGGAGTTGTTGATAAAATCATGGAGAAGCGCCCCTAAGGCACTTCTCCTAAACACAAGGAGAATCTATGGCGAATAAAAGTATGTATACGCCGATCACCTGTTCGTTCTGCGGTAAAAACGAAAAGCTTGTTGAACGTATGATCGCAGGACCGGATGCTTACATCTGTAATGAGTGTGTAGCACTCTGTTTCGATGTTTTAACTGATTCAGGCGCACATTCGTCGAATCAGAAACGCAAGAAAACCAAGGGTAAACTGCTTTCACCCGCAGAGCTGAACAGAAAACTGGATGAATATGTCATCGGCCAGGATCGCGCAAAACGGGCGTTGGCAGTCTCTGTCTACAACCACTACAAGCGTGTCTTCGGCGAGGACATTTCTGATCCAGAGCTGAAGGATGTAGAATTGGCCAAAAGCAACATCATGCTGGTTGGTCCTACCGGTTCGGGCAAAACATTACTCGCCCAGACTTTGGCCAGAATTCTTGATGTCCCGTTCGCCGTTGCTGACGCCACGGTGCTGACCGAAGCCGGCTATGTCGGTGAGGACGTAGAGAACATCATCCTTAAACTGCTCCAAAACTGCAACTTCAATGTAGAAGAGGCGGAGCGGGGGATTATTTACATCGATGAGATCGATAAGATTACCCGTAAATCCGAGAATCCTTCGATTACACGGGATGTCAGCGGTGAGGGCGTGCAGCAGGCACTGCTGAAGATCCTTGAAGGCACGGTGTCGAATGTCCCACCCCAGGGCGGTAGGAAGCATCCGCAACAGGAGTATATTCAAGTTAACACTTCTAATATCCTCTTTATCTGCGGTGGTAGCTTCGACGGCCTGGAGAAAATTATTCAGAGCCGTACCAATAAGAAGTCCATCGGTTTCGGTGCACAGGTCGAAGAGACTGACAGACAGGATGACAGGCTGATGGCAGAGGTCAGCCCTCAGGATCTACAAAAGTTCGGTATTATCCCTGAGCTGATCGGACGTGTACCAGTGATCGTGAGCCTGAATAGTCTGAAAGAAGAAGACTTGAAACGTATCCTCCGGGAGCCCAAGAATGCTTTGCTGAAACAGTATATGAAACTCTTCAGCTACGATAAGGTGAGCCTCCATTTCACGGATGATGCGGTATCAGAAGTGGCAAAACGTGCACTGGAACTGCACACGGGTGCCCGTGGCCTGCGCTCGATACTGGAAGACATGATGATGGACATCATGTATGATATTCCCTCCAGGGACGACGTTGTCGAATGCATCGTCACGAAAGATTCAGTCCTCCGGAAAGTCCGCCCGACTCTAGTCCTGCGTGATGGCTCCAGAGTTGAGCCTCCGGCAGAGATAGAAGAACATATCCCTGACGCCAGAGAAGCGTAAGATCTATGACGAAGTTCACGTTTCGACAGAAACCGATCAGCGAGACTGAACGTAAAATAAGTACTAAGCCCCTG
The DNA here is from genome assembly GCA_964548975.1 of uncultured Fastidiosipila sp. Lineage (GTDB taxonomy): Bacteria > Bacillota > Clostridia > Saccharofermentanales > Fastidiosipilaceae > JAAYZH01. The sequence continues at coordinate 223 of CAZJTS010000255.1, read as the reverse complement.
CGCACAAAGTTGCTGGCCGGACTCGGCCTCGTGACTTTGGCGTCAGGGGCTTTACTTCTTACTCACCGTTTCAATTGGGTGCTCTGTCCGATCTATAGTTTGACCGGTTTCCCTTGCCCGACCTGTGGCATGACCAGATCCTGGCTACACCTGCTTTCGGGAGATGCAGAAACAGCATTCCAGTTTCATCCTTTGTTTTTACTTGCGCCTTTCCTGGCTTTAG
>CAZJTS010000254.1:0-2931 GCA_964548975.1 uncultured Fastidiosipila sp. | reverse complement strand
CCGAAATTATTTCTAAACTCAAAGAAGTACTCACCTCAGTTCTGCCGGTCACGGCGATTGTCGTCCTGCTGAACTTTACGCTGACCCCTCTCGAACCCGGCCAGCTCCCGCGCTTTCTCATCGGCGCGCTTCTGGTCATCATCGGGCTGACGATATTCCTCTTCGGTATTGACCAATCGATCGAACCGATCGGCCATGCGATGGGTTCCTCGCTCACCAGATCAAACACGCTTGCCATTGTGGTGACGGTAACATTAATCCTCGGCTTCTTTATTTCGTATGCTGAACCGGATCTCCATATACTGGCGAGCCAGGTCGGGTCGGTTACGCAAGGTATCTTCGGCAATATCCTCATGGTTGTCGTTGTTTCTATCGGTATCGGTACTATGATGACCCTGGGTCTCCTGAGAATCCTCTATTCGGTTCCTCTGAAGTTCGTCTTCCTCGGGGCCTACGGTCTGATTCTCATCTTATCCTTCTTCTCACCTGCTGACTTTATCGCCATCGCGTTCGATGCTTCGGGCGCTACGACAGGTGCGATCACGGTACCTTTTATGCTCGCGCTCGCAGGCGGTGTCGCTGCGATCAAGAAGGACAATCGAACCGCCGAGAATGATACCTTCGGCCTGGTCGGTATCGCTTCTACCGGCGCAATCCTGGGCGTACTGATTACCGGCTTGATTATGGGCATAGGTAAACTGGAAGGTGCATTGCCCGTCGAAGAAGTTTCGTCAGGTGGCTTGTTCGGTACATACTTAAGCAAATTACCTCACTTAGCGCTGGAGACTATAATCTCTCTGGCACCTATCCTTCTCGCCTATCTCTTGTTTCAATTTGTAAGTTTGAAGAGCAGAAAGAGTGTTGTCATCGCCAATTTACGCGGATTGATTGTTACCTATATTGGTTTGGTCATGTTCTTACTTGGCGTAAACGGCGGCTTCATGGATGTCGGTACTGAGCTCGGTGTGGAACTCGTTCTGCTGAACAGCAAGATCCCTGTGCTCGTTGTCGCGCTGATCTTGGGGCTCGTGACTGTGCTTGCCGAACCGGCGGTACATGTCTTAACCCATCAAGTAGAGAATATAACAGCAGGTTATGTCCGTAGGCCGCTCGTCCTCGGCTTCTTATCCGCAGCGGTAGGCTTGGCGATATTCATGTCTGTCTTGCGCATTCTCATTCCAGAGATTAGGCTTTGGATGTACCTCTTGCCCGGTTTCGGCCTCGCTGTTCTCCTGGCATTCTTTGTACCGGAACTTTTTGTCGGTATGGCCTTTGATGCCGGTGGTGTAGCGTCCGGACCCATGACCGCAACATTCTCTTTGGCATTTGTGCAAGGTATCGCTGCTCAGGTCCCTTCGGCTGATCTGGTCGCAGACGGCTTCGGGATGATCGCGGTAGTTGCCATGATGCCCATTATTTCAATACAACTGCTCGGTGCGATCTACCAGTATAAGACCCGAACTATGTCCTCGGTGAAAGGGGAACAGAATGAATAAACAAGATATGAATTGGCGTTTACTCACCTTAATAACGGATATGGACCGAAGAAACAAGGTTGAAGCCATCTTAGAAGATCACGGTCCTTTGGCCTATCTAATATTGCGGGCCAAAGGTACGACCAAGAAAAGTTGGCTCCATCAGATCGGAATCAAGGATGCCGAGAAAATGCAGTTAGAACTTCTACTGGATCCGGCCAGAGAACTGGAAATGATGGATGCTTTAGCCGATGGCTTGAGACTCGATAAGCCGGGACACGGTATACTTTACTCGACAGAAGTCATCTATCACTTGAGTAAACTTTCGAATCTGGATCCTGAGAAATTACACAACATCTGTGAATCTATCTGTCTTACGGAGGATAATGAAGAAATGTATAAGAAAATAAGCGTTATTGTAGATTTAGGCATGAGTGATGATGTCATTGAGGCGGCAAGAGCAGCAGGTGCCCGCGGCGGTACTGTGGTTCACGGGCTCGGTACAGCGACCTCTGAACACGCCACGATTTTCGGTTTTAAGATCGTCCCCGAAAAAGAGATGGTCGTTATCCTCACCCCTAATGAAGTGGTCGAGCAGGTCATACTCTCGATTCATTCCAGTCTGAACCTCGATGGCCATGCCAACGGCATTCTCTATGTACAACCCGTTACAGCCACTGTCGGTATGTTCGAGAGCACATTAAATTAGTTTTAGCTGAATCAAAAAAAGAACGCCTCTTCTGTTCGGGAAAAGGCGTTCTTTTTTGTCTTAGTCTTTTGTATAGCGGATGATCGGTGATCTGGCAGCCTTCACTTCGTCCGGTCGCCTGACTGGCAAGCCGTGCGGGGCCTCCTTGAGGTAGTCCGGATCCTCATGTGCCTTAGCCCAAATCTCTAAAAATGCATCTGCAACCTGATCGAGCGTTTCTTTTGTTTCTGTCTCAGTAGGCTCAATCATGAGTGCTTCAGGAATCGTCAGGGGGAAGTACATCGTAGGCGGATGCATACCGTAATCGATAAACGCCTTCGCCACATCAAGGGCATTAACACCGGTTTCTTTCTTGAGTTTGGTTAATGAAAGTACAAACTCATGCATACAGATGCCTTCATGCCAGACCTGATACGTGTCTTCCAGGCGAGATTTCAGGTAATTCGCGTTGAGTACCGCATTACGGGCTGCCTCGCTGATCCCTTCTTTGCCCAAAGTCATGATATACGTGAGGGCTCTGACTACAACCAGGAAGTTCCCGTGGAATGAGCGCACACGTCCGATGCTGTTCTCCAGCACCTCACGAGTGTATGTCCCGTCCGCGGCTTTGATCACCGAGCCGTTCGGCAGGTAATCTCTGAGTTTCTCACCTACACCGACAGCGCCTGCCCCCGGTCCGCCGCCACCATGTGGCGTAGAAAAGGTTTTATGGAGGTTTAGGTGAATAGTATCGAAGCCCATGTCGCC
>CAZJTS010000253.1:0-2937 GCA_964548975.1 uncultured Fastidiosipila sp. | reverse complement strand
CATGTCGATCCCGAGATCAATCACGGAATTCCTGAGCTGATCAATTCTCTGGGAATGGCCGTGCTCACGGAAGACGCGGTGGCAGATCCCGGTAAACTCCAACGCCCCATTCGTGTGGTTGACCAGTGGATGTATCACACGAGACTTTATGAGGCCGCAGCAGTAGTAGCGGAAGATCCGAATCTCGAACTGGTCCAGCTGAATTCCTTCGGCTGCGGTCTCGATGCAGTGACCACGGATCAGACGCAGGAGATCCTCGAAGCGTCGGGCGACATCTATACCTGCCTGAAGATCGATGAAGTTTCCAATCTCGGTGCCGCCCGCATCCGCCTGCGCTCCTTGAAGGTCGCGATGGAAGAGCGTGAACGCCAGGCTGTTCGTCATCAGCAGTTGATGGCGGCCAAAGCCGAGGCCGAGGGTGAAGTCGAAATTGCCGAGGACGGCCCGAAAGAGCCCGCCTACGTGCTTCACCGCAAAGAATTCACCGAAGACATGGTCAAGGACTACACCATACTCGCACCGCAGATGGCGCCTTCACAATTCCGCCTTTTGGAAACGGTGTTTCAGCGCCACGGCTATAATGCGAAAATTCTGGATAAAGCAACACCTGAAGACGTGGAAGTCGGCTTGAAGTACGTCCACAACGACGCCTGCTACCCGACGATCATGGTCATCGGCCAGCTGATGAACGCCCTCCTGAGCGGTGAGTATGACCTGAATAAAGTTGCCCTGCTGATCACCCAGACGGGTGGCGGCTGCCGCGCTACGAACTATGTCGCCTTCCTGAGAAAAGCCTTGAGAGACGCCGGCATGGAGCATATTCCGGTTATCGCACTCTCAGCTACGGGTATCGAAAAGAACTCCGGTATTAAGTACACCTTGCCCTTCCTCCATCAGGCGATCCAGAGTATCGTTCTGGGCGACCTTCTGACCTCAGTCTTACTGCGGGTGCGCCCCTACGAGCTAGAACCCGGCTCTGCGAATCTGCTCTACGAAGAGTGGATGAATGCCTGTGCCAGCTATCTGGCGGGCGATCGCAAGAAGGGCTTCAATAAGCTGGTAGACGGCATCGTCGATGCCTTCGATCAGTTCCCGATGCAGAATGTGGAGCGTAAGCCCCGTGTCGGTATCGTCGGAGAGATCCTGGTGAAGTTCCAACCGGATGCCAACAATAATGCGGTCGGCGTAATCGAGAATGAAGGCTGTGAGGCGGTCATGCCGGGACTAACCGACTTCCTACTCTATTGTGCCCTCAACCCGACTTTCAAAGCCGAACAGCTGGGCAACAGCCGTTTCGCGGCCTTCGGTGGGGAAGTGGCCATCAAATTACTTGAGCAATACCGTAAGCGGATCAAGAAGCGTCTGGCGGCTACAGGGAAATTCCCTGTACCGGAAGATATCCATCGCTTGGCCGACTATGCCGAAGAGATCCTCTCTCTGGGCAACGCCACCGGTGAAGGCTGGTTCCTGACCGCAGAAATGATTGAATTGATCCACGAAGGTGTACCGAACATCATTATGGCTTCGCCCTTCGCCTGTCTGCCGAACCACGTCACCGGTAAGGGAATGGTGAAGGCAATCCGAAGGAAGTATCCTCAGGCGAATATCACGCCGATCGATTATGATCCGGGCGCCAGTGAGGTCAATCAGCTGAATCGAATCAAGCTCATGATCTCGACCGCGATCAGTAACGAGCCTAAGGGTGTCCCCAATCTCAATGAACAGGATCGGATCAACACGGCTTTGGCCATGGGCGCTTGCCCCAGCTGTGTCAAGGGCGGGTTACACGTAGGCAAGAACTGATCATAATTCTGATTAGGCCAAAATCAAGGGCTCGGCGACAGAAAAACTCTGTTGCCGGGCTTCTTTTTTGGCCGAAAAGCGAACGCATGAGCGTCCGACCGGGTGGCTTTGATGTTAGAATTAACCTAATTGTGCGAGGGGAGGAGACATGTCCGATCGGTTCTCAAAGTTTACGAAATTAGCTCATGAGTACAATAGCCGAGCAACGCAGCTGATCCTGGTCAACACGCCGGGCATGCGGATGATCAAGACAACGCTTGCGGTCTTAATTTGTCTCTTGATCGACTGGTTTAGATCCTCGCCCACGCCTTACACCGCCAGCATCGCGGCAATAGTGTGTATGCAGCAGGACCTCGCCACGACCTGGCAAAGTAGCCGGAATCGGCTCATGGGCACCACGATAGCGGGTGTCTATGCTTTTTTGTTTCTCCTGCTTTTCGGGTTCCGGTTGAATCTGGATCTGAACGGCTTGCCCTATTACATACTGGTGGCCATCTTCATTTTGCCCCTGATGCAGATGCTTGTGTCCCTTAAGCTGCCCGGGAGTGTCGCCAATAGCGCTATTGTGTTTCTGCTCATCTGTCTATCCTCAGGCGGGACAACGGATCCTTTAGGCTACAGTATCATGCGGGTTACGGATACCTTTATTGGTATCATAGTGGCTATGCTGATCAATTGGCTGCCCTTTCTGAATAGTCTGGGCAGGCGTCTGGAAAACGAGAAGAACCAGGCCAGAGAAAAACGCAATCATTCTGATAAGGAGTAATTATATGACTGACTACACCCAAGCTTTCGAGCTCACTGATGAAACCGCCATCGAGGAACTCAGGTCCACTGTTTATCGCTACACGCATAGGAAAACAGGCGCGGAAGTACTCTATATGGCTAACGAAGATGAGAACAAAGTCTTCGGCATCGCCTTCAGGACGCCTACGGAAAAGTCCAACGGGGTACCCCATATTCTGGAACACTGTGTTTTGGCCGGATCTCGGAAATACCGCACCAAAGAACCTTTCATGAATCTTGTCCAGAGCAGTTTGGCCACTTTTCTGAACGCAATCACTTTTCCCGATAAAACGATCTATCCCGTCGCTTCCCGTAACGCCAAAGACTTCCACAACCTGATTGATGTTT
>CAZJTS010000252.1:0-2945 GCA_964548975.1 uncultured Fastidiosipila sp. | reverse complement strand
CGTAGCGTTGAGGTCGCTATGAGGTAAAACTCGTGCAGGTTCAAGTCCTGTTGACCGCACCAAAAAGCCGTAAGCTCAAAGCTTACGGCCTTTTTCATTCTAAAGTTTTTCTAATTAATGAACTTCCGGCAGACTGGCAGCGGCCATGCTCTGACCGACACGCCGCATATTATCATCCGGCAGCATCACTTCGAGCGTCCGAGCGAGTTCCGGATACTCTTCAGCCAGCACCTCATTACACACTTTTAAGATGAGGTCGCCGCCTTTGCCTGAGACCAGTCGGCCCATCAGGATGAGATGCTCGATCTCATAGAAGTCTCTGTAGTAGGCCAAAGTATGGGCCAGATAAATACCGATGGACTCATAAATCTGAGCCGCGCGGGGATCCCCCTCCTCCATGAATTTTTGGATCTCTTTGAGTTTCGCAGCTAGCGGTAATTCGCGATCGATTGCCAAACCCGCTGTTTCAGCCAGCCGGATTGCAGCATCCTGCGAGAAGTATTTGCAGCCGACACCGAAATCCCCGGACCATTCGTCTTGCGTGGCGTTAGCCTGCAAATCCACCGGGGCAAAAGCCAGCTCGTTCAACCAACCGGCGATATTCTGCTCTTTATCGACGAAACCAACGGCTTCGCTGGTACCCATGGCGATGCCCATCAGATTACCCTGATCAAGACTCATGGCGCCCGCCAGTGCTGAAACATCGCCGTCGTTGGCGACGACCAGAGGTTTACCCGGGGCCACCGCTTCGGCAGCTCGGAGATAGATGTCCTCGACTTTGGCATAATTCTCCCGGGGGACTTTCAGGAAGAGGGAGGCTTCGCGAGTGCGGTTATCGATATAAATCCCGGCAGATGAAACGCCGATCCCATCTACCCGGGGCATCTTGGACGCAGCGGTCTGCATGGCTTCGACAATGCCTTCGTAGTGATAGTCCGGATCGGATTCCAGCTTAGGATACCAGACCACTTCTTCAGAGTAGACGGTCTCCCCGTCAACCACCGCAGAGACTTTCCTATCGCTGCCGCCCGCATCGAAACCGATTCGACAGCCATTCAAGTGCTTCCCGATCGATTCAGATACTTCATGCGCTTCCGGACACTCTTCGAGAGGTAGACTCAAAACTTGTACCGTTTCATCATAGACACGGCCCATGAAGTGAAAATCGAACTCACGTTCTTCGCTTTCACTATATTTGGCCTTAATCGCTTCCGCTACTTCATCATCTCCACAGATGTAGACTTTATAGCCTCCGCGAGACCAAAGCAGCATTTTGACCAAACGATCCACGTAGAGAATGTCTGCTTCCCGGGACGTTTCCGTAGCTCTGAGCTTGGTCTCGTACACCGAAACATGCCCCGAGTTTCTCTCTACTGCGATAGCCAGAGGCTTGGTCGCTTCAGACAGATAGATGTCATTCCACTTCTTTATAGGTAAATAAGACGCCTCCAGCGGCGCCTTTCTCGTCAGTTCAACACTAATTCCAGCACGTTCCATTCTTGCCCTCCTAATTATCGCTGCTACTAGGATACCGAAGATGAGGCCAAAGTTCAGCATGTTTGTTTCGTTTTTTCACCTCGCATTTACGACACCAGAATAATCTCACCTACTTCTCCCCAGCGTTTACCGGACTGTAACGATTTTTAATTGCGCCTTAACTTAAAAACAAATATGATGGATTTACTAAGCTTCGAGGTGACACAATATGAAATTGAACTACCGCCGCACCATTCTGGTCGGATTTGCCTTCATGTCGATTGCCGCTTTCTGGCAACTTTATGACAGCCTGGTTCCTTTGATCCTGAAGAACAATTTCGGCATCGGTGACACCATGTCCGGCGGCATTATGGCCATCGATAATATCTTGGCCGTCATCCTCCTGCCGGTCTTCGGCGCCCTCAGCGATCGGACCAGGACGCGTCTGGGACGCAGAATCCCCTTCCTGATCGGCGGCACGATTCTCGCCGTCCTCTTCATGAACCTGATTCCTATCTCAGCGAACCGTGATCTGCGCTGGTTATTCTTCATCAGCTTGGGTGTCACACTGTTGGCGATGGCAACCTATCGCTCACCGGCGGTCGCCCTCATGCCGGACATCACCCCGGCGCCTTTACGGTCCAAAGCCAACGCGATCATCAACCTGATGGGTGCTCTGGGCGGCGTCTACTATCTGGTCCTGGCCATTTTCCTTACCGAGGGCACAGGCGTTCAGGATTATACGGCGCTCTTCATCGCGGTCGCCGGCCTGATGCTACTGGCCGTCTTGATTGTCAGCTTGACTATCCCGGAGAACAAATTGCGGGTGGTCGATACGGTTGCTGTGGATCAGCCTGTGCAGGCGAGCCAAGCGAAATTGCCGCCAGCCATGCTCAAGTCCCTGATCCTCATTCTCGCTTCTGTCTTTCTCTGGTTCATGGGTTATAACGCCGTCACAACAGCCTTCACCAAGTACGCGCAGGAAACCTGGACAATGGGCGTCGACATGGCCTCCACCTGCCTGCTGGTCGCTACCGGCGGTGCCGTCGTGAGTTACATCCCTATCGGCATGATCTCCTCACGGATTGGCCGTAAAAAAGTCATCCTGATCGGGATTGTTCTACTCACCTTGGCTTTCGCGTCCGGTTTCTTGTTCCAGGAGTTCTCACCCTTGCTCTTCATTATCTTTGGCGTGGTGGGTTTCGCGTGGGCTGCGATCAATGTCAATTCCTACCCCATGGTTGTGGAGATGAGCAAGAGCGGCGATACCGGTAAATACACCGGCTATTACTATACTTTCTCGATGTCCGCTCAGATTATCACGCCGATCCTCTCCGGCGCATTGCTTGAACACGTCGGTTACTGGACCCTCTTCCCTTACGCTGCCATCATGGTAGGACTTGCCTCCATCACGATGCTGCAGGTCAGGCACGGGGACAACCGGCCGGATCTGCCTCAGGACAAGTTCG
>CAZJTS010000251.1:1427-2959 GCA_964548975.1 uncultured Fastidiosipila sp. | reverse complement strand
AATTCCAGAAAATTTCGTTCAGGGTTCAAACTGGAATTTAGGTTTTCACTCTAGCGCTTTTCTTTGGCCTATTTTGGCTTTCCCTATTTATAGAGAAATATTTCTTTGGCAATCCTTGATTTTGAGATTTTGCCTAAAGCGAGAAGTTTGAGATGTGTATTGGGATCAGCTCGAGGTCAGTGCACTTCTGGACCGAATGGCACAGCCAACTCGGAGCCGAATTTTCCTAGTGTGCAACTGATCCCGGAAGGAATTTCAACTTATGAGTATTTCAGCGGATCTTATTTCAGATCGTGTGTGATTAATGGTAGGAGAAGCTTGCACACCGGGAAAATATGGCAATTACCATTTTTTCCTAAGATGCAAAGCCCTCGCCACAACATAGGAATATTTGGCCCCCAAGCAGAATACCCAACTACTTACTTTGGCCAAAATCCCGAGTATTGTGAGTAATGCAAAGCATATTACTTTGGCCAAAATCCCGAGTATTGTGAGCTGCTATGCTGAACCTGCGCAGAACCTGAAATCGAGACCACAATTAAAATGACCACAATAAACTGCACTACTCCACAGTCACGGATTTGGCCAAATTTCTGGGCTTGTCGATATCGCAGCCTCTTTCGCGGGCGACGTAGTAGGCGAAGAGCTGTAGGGGGATGATTTCTGCGGCCGGTATCAGCAGCTCGTGGGATTCGGGGACGAAGATGACATCGTCGGCTTCGGTGTAGGCTTTGCGGTTGCCTTCGTTGACGACGGCAAGGACTTTGGCCCCGCGGGCTTTGACCTGTTCGACGGCGCTCATCATTTTGTCGTAGAGATACTCCTGACAGGCGAGGGCGACGACTAGGCGGCCTTCGTCGATCAGGGCGATGGTGCCGTGTTTGAGTTCGCCGGCGGCATAGGCTTCGGAGTGGATGTAGCTGATTTCTTTGAGTTTCAGAGATCCTTCCAGACAGACCGCGTAGTCGAGGCCGCGACCGATGAAGAAGAGGGAGTTGCCGAGGTGGTATTTGGCCGCCAGCGATTCGATGTTCGGATTGAGATCGATGGCTCTCTGGATAGCGGCGGGGATAGCTCTTACACCTTCCACGAGATCCGTGTAGGCTTCGGCGGAGAGTGTGCCGAGTTTGCGGGCGGCCCAGATCGCGAACATGTTCAGGACGGCAACCTGGGTGGTGTAGCCTTTGGTGGTGGCAACGGCGATCTCGGGGCCCGCGTGCGTGTAGATGACATAATCTGCGAGCTTGGCGACGGAGGAGCCCACGACATTGACGATGGCGAGGGTCAAGGCACCTCTTTCTTTACATTCGCGCAGGGCGGCGATGGTGTCGGCTGTTTCGCCGGATTGGGAAAGGACGAGGAGTAGGGTGTGTTTGTCGATGATGGGATCCGAGTAGCGCAGTTCACTGGCCAGTTCGACCGTGACCGGTTTGCGGCAGAGGCTTTCGATGACGCCACGCCCGACACAGCCGGCATAGTAGGCTGAACCGCATGCGGTAATGACGATGCGGTTGATGTTCCGCAGTTCGTCT
>CAZJTS010000251.1:0-1327 GCA_964548975.1 uncultured Fastidiosipila sp. | reverse complement strand
CGTGTATGGGCGATACCGCACGTGCCCTCGACTTTGGCCCCACCGTCCGTAAGTTCGACGAGGTTTTCGACGAGGCCGGAGGTCTTCTCCAGCTGCAGATCACCCTCGTTCTCAACTGCAATTCCGGCGGAATCGTAGCCTCTGTACTCCAATTTCTTGAGTCCGTCCAACAGTAAGGGAGCAGCCTGGCGCTGCCCGGTGTAACCGACGATTCCACACATGTTCTTAATCTCCTTTTGTGTTATTACTTGCGGCTTCGAGAAAACCGTGAAATAAAGGATGAGGTCTGTTCGGGCGGCTTTTGAACTCCGGGTGGTATTGGACACCGATATAGAAGGGGTGATCCGCCAGTTCTACCGTCTCGACCAATCTGCCGTCCGGGGAGAGCCCGCTCAGGATGAGCCCGGCATCGACCAGGAGGTCACGATAGGCGTTATTGAATTCATAGCGATGGCGATGGCGCTCGTGGATGAGGGTTTCGCCGTAGCATGCCGCCATTAAGGTATCGGGTGTGATGTGGCAGGGATAGCTGCCGAGGCGGAGGGTGCCGCCTTTATCGATCGCATCGCTTTGGCCGGGCATAAAATCAATGACCTTGTCAGAACCTTCGGGTGCGAATTCACCGGAATTCGCTTCGCTGATGCCGGCGACGTGCCGCGCAAAGGCGATGACGGCGATCTGCATGCCGAGACAGAGGCCGAGATAGGGGATATGGTGCGTGCGAGCGTAATCTGCGGCAAGAATCTTGCCTTCGATGCCCCGGTCGCCGAAACCACCCGGCACGAGAATGCCGTCAAGTTCGGAGAGAATTTCATCCGCAGTGGATGGCGTAATGAGTTCTGAGTCGATCCATTCGATTGCCACGCTTGCGCCTAAGAGATAGCCTGCATGCCGCAGCGCTTCGGCCACGGAGAGATAGGCGTCATGGAGTTGAACGTATTTCCCGACCAGGCCAATCCTGACCCTGCGGTTACAGCTTTTGATCCGCTCCACGAGATCCTTCCATTCACCGAGCTCCGGCTCGGGCGTGGTGAGCCCGAGTTTCCTACAGACGACGGCGGAGAGGTGGGCGCGTTCCAGATAGAGCGGCGCCTCATAGAGCACCGGCAAGGTCAGATTCTCGATTACGCAGTCTGGCTCGACATTACAGAAGTTGGCGATTTTCTGGAAAATGCTTTGATCTTCGATCGGCTCGTCAGCTCGGAGAACGATGATATCGGGGGCGATGCCCAAGCCTTGCAGTTCTTTGACCGAGTGCTGGGTGGGCTTGGACTTGAGCTCGCCGGCGGCGGCGATCCACGGCACCAGGGTGAGGTGGATGAACATC
>CAZJTS010000250.1:0-2961 GCA_964548975.1 uncultured Fastidiosipila sp. | reverse complement strand
CTCCTCACATAAAACGAACATTTGTTCTTATTTATGAGTTTATGGTAATTCGGAAGGGCGACAGAGTCAATAGGTCGATCTGTAAATTTTTTAAAAGGGTGTTTTTAAGGACACTAATTAATAGTCCGCGCGCCGCTGAGCCTTGAGGCTTTGGGCAATCGCCCGGTCCGCATCCTGCCTGGCCTTGGTTTCGCGTTTGTCGTAGAGTTTCTTACCTTTGCATAGACCGAGTTCGAGTTTCACTCGGCTGTTACGGAAGTAAATCTTCAGAGGGATAAGCGTAAGGCCGTCCTGCTGCACACGGCCATGCAGACGCTCGATTTCACGCTTATGCATGAGCAGTCGGCGTCGACGCAGCGGGTCCTTATTGAAGCGATTGCCCTCTTCGTAAGGGGCGATGTGCCAGCCCGAAACAAAAAGCTCCATATCAGTCACACCGGCATAGCTGTCGCTGAGGGTCGTATTCCCCTGACGCAAAGACTTGACCTCAGTGCCGGTAAGTTCAACACCCGCCTCAAAGCTTTCCAGCACATGATACTCATGCCGAGCTTTGCGGTTTTCGCTGATGATTTTGATGCCTTCCTGTTTTGCCACGTGTTTATTCCTCCAATAGAAGCATCATTATACTGGATCTGAAGCCAAAGTGCGATTGAACCCGCCCGGGATTAAAAGAAAAAGCTAACACCTGTTAAGGCTGCCAGCTTATCTCCAGAGTCGAGTGGTCCTTGAGATCAGGGCCGAGGATAGACGTCAGGTACTGTCGCCAAGAGAGCTCCTCCGGTGCATCGATCCAGAGCTTGTAGCCGGCCGAAGCTTCGATGCGTTCTCTGGCTTTAAGTAAGGTGCCTGCGAAATATTCGGTATTCACCTCACCCAGGGTAGTTGCCATCGTCTGGATATCAGCCGCAGAAAAACCGGCATCAGCCAGCGTCTCGGGAACTTTTCGCGCCTGATTACTCAGGAAAAATTCTCGAGAATAGTTGTCGAAGTCCAGTAAATCGGAATCTGTCTGTCCGGCTTCTTTCGCCCAAGAACTGATATCAATCCGCTCCAGGTGATAGCGATAGCCTGACCCGGGCTTGAACTCAATTACACCGTACTGGACGGGATATACACTGAGCGCACCGGTAGCGATGTCGTAGAGGGCCGGCCCCTCAGACGTACTCTCTATATGCTGCACGTGGATATGCCCGCTCAGGAAAAGCTCAATACCGAGTTCCTGAAAGAGCTCAAGCACTTCAGCCTGATTATCCAGGGCATAGCCGGTGCTCAGCCGTTGGCTGTGTTGCAGAAGATTGTGATGACTGACCGCCAGGATCCTACTCTGATTCTTCTTGGCAGTCCCGGCACATTCCTTGACCCAATCCAGGGTCTTCGCACTAAGCTCACCGTTGGCAAAGGGCGAATTGAAGAGTTCATTAAACTCATAAATGCTGGAATCCAGCATCAGCAGATAAAGGTCATCCGAAAGCTTGGAGAAATAACTCAAGGAATTCGGGTCCTGACTCACGCTTTCGCTGAAACCCAGATCCTGATAAATCTGGCGGAAGTCTTCCGGACCGATGTAATCCGTTTCATAGGCGCTACCGTCAGTAAAGCCCCTGGCCCAGGGATTCAGAATATCGTGATTTCCGGGTAGAACGAAGACCTTTGTACCGCCCGCTCGAATCCGTTCCAAATAGATAGCCAATTGCTCGTGCCCTAGTTTTTCGCCGTTATTCGTCAGGTCGCCGCTCAAGATCAGGACATCAGGTGCGGTCCTGATCTGCTCCTCGGTAAATGCCGTTATTATTTCTTCTGAATAATGCGTCATTTTACCGTCACCTTCTTCCAGAAGCGCGCGGAAGGGTTCTCGTTCACCTTGAAGTTCCTGAGGCAGATAATGGAGATCCGTAGCCACATGGAGCGTCAGATCCGGGCCAAAGCTATCTTTCGTTTTTTGTGCCCCGCAGGCGGTGGCCAAAATCAAAAGCACAGCACTAAGAAAAAATGCTAAGCCCTTAGAGTGCTTCATAGTACACCGCTGAAATCCTCCAAGCGCAGAGAGGGTTTCGCATCGAGATCAGCTGAAGCTTCAGGGAAACCCGCTTTCGCCATAAAAGCAGCAAGTGAAGCGATCATCTCAGCATTGTCAGTACAGAGGCTGGCCGGCGGAGAAAAAAATCGCTTATTCTCGGCAGCAGCAGCCCTGCCAAAGTGCTCACGCAAAGCGGAGTTTGCCGCTACACCGCCCGCGATGGCAATCTGAGAAATATTTTCACGTCGGGCGGCTTCCATCGTATGTTCAACCAGGACATCAACGATGGCCTGTTGATAGGAAGCACAGAAGTCTTGCCGGGAGAAAAGTTCCCAAGTATCCAAATTCTGCTTTGTCGCCTGCTGATTGAGTTTCTGAATGAAGTTCAGCGCGGCTGTCTTGAGCCCACTGAAGGAAAAGTCCAGATCATTCCCGCTCATCTTACTCTTCGGGAAAACAATGGCACCCGGATCTCCGCCTCTGGCTTCCCGATCGATTTTAGGGCCGCCGGGATAACCGAGCCCGATGGCCCGGGCAATCTTATCAAAGGCTTCACCTGCAGCATCATCACGCGTCCGTCCGAGTACGCGATAACGCGTGTAATCTTCGACAAGCAGAATGTGACTGTGCCCACCCGAAGCGACCAGACAAATAAAGGGCGGCTCAAGCTCCGGATGCGCTAAAAGATTGGCCGTGACATGACCTGCGATGTGGTGGACCGCATAAAGCGGTTTGGCGGCGGAGAAAGCTAGGCTTTTGGCCGCCGCAACACCTACCAAAAGCGCGCCGACTAAGCCGGGTCCGTAAGTGACAGCAATCGCATCCACCTGTTCCAGTTTCAGCTCAGCTTGACTCAAGGCCTCCTGCACCACAGGGGTGATCGCCTTGATATGTTCGCGTGAAGCAATCTCAGGCACGACACCGCCGAAGTGGCTGTGCATATC
>CAZJTS010000249.1:448-2964 GCA_964548975.1 uncultured Fastidiosipila sp. | reverse complement strand
GAAGGCATACAGCGGGAAATGTTTTCATTTGAGAGACTTTTTCAGTGGTCCTGCCGAGGACCGGCGAAGCTTGCGAAGAGACTATACCCCTGGGCGGTATTTGTCCGCATTTGTGATTGAGACTATAATGAAGCTCTGCAAAACTAGAGCGTAACACTCCACAACCCCCCCATCCCACACTCGGAGGTGTGCAATGAACGAAGAAGCAAAGGCCCTGTCAGGTATTCTCTTTAACCCTGGTGACCCGGACCTGGTCGAACTCAAACGCAATACCCACAATCTCAACGTGGAATACAACCGGACCTTCGAGGACGACGCGGAGATTCGCGACGGAATTCTGGGCCGAATCCTGCGCAGCAAAGGCAGCAACTGCCGCATCCAGGGACCGATTTTCTTTCACTATGGGGTGCACACGACGATTGGGGACAACTTTTTCGCGAATTTCAATTTCACCGTGCAGGATGACGCGCTCGTAACGATCGGTTCGGATTGTAGTTTTGGCCCGAATGTGACCATCGTGACGCCGGTTCATCCGCTGGTCGCCGCAGAGCGGGTGCGCATGCTCGACAGCGAGGGCAAGCCCCGCCGCTTGTGCTACGCCAAGCCCGTGGTGATCGGTGATAATTGCTGGCTGGGCGCGAACGTGGTGGTGTGTCCGGGTGTCACAATTGGTGCGAATTGCGTAATCGGGGCCGGAAGTGTGGTGGTCAAAGACATCCCCGCCGACTCTGTTGCCGCCGGTAACCCCTGCCGCGTGCTGCGGCCGATCACCGACGCCGACAGCCTCCGCCACAAGCCCGAACTTCTGGGGGAATATCGGGTATCGGAAGAGCATACATAACCATGCAGGAGTAGAAACTCTCACTTACCCAGGTGATCTTTGGCCAAAGAACCTCGCGCAGCCGGACTCGGATCAGGGCCCGCCCAGGAAATGGTGAAAATCGCTGTAAGCCGATTTCCGCGGCCTGATTTCGAACGTTCTTGCACAAGCCCCTCATCAGATAGAGCGACGCAAATCCTTACCTCTCCCAAAGCATGTTACAGTCTCAGCTCACTGGGCCTCTTATCCCAATCATTGAGTTCGGGCGACCAATATCTGGCCCATTCATGAGCTTCCTGGTAATCTGGATGATCAGGATCTAAGTAGGCATCGCGAAAGCTCAAGAATCCACCCACACCTCCCACATCCTCAGGCGGCGTCCTTCCCTCCGCCTCAAGCAGGTAGGGCGAGGGCTTATCATAATCCTCAATCTCGCGGACAAAGCGAATTTCGTGAACCCAGTTGTCACCAAAATCATAAATATAATCCAGGCGAGGATGTTCGGGGAAAATCTCCGCCAGCGTTCGTCCACTCATGGTATTGATCTTCTCATCTACACCAAGGGCGTCTGCAAACGGCAGCATGGTGATGCTTGCGTGCCCTTCACGCTCCGGAAAGCGGTATTCATACAGATGATTGTCACGCCAGGAGAAAGCACTCTGAAGAACCTTATGAAAGCGATCGAAGGTCAGATTAGCAGGTACAAGCAGTCTTCGAAGTACAGTATAAATTTCCAGATCCAACGTAACCTCCAGCTCGAAAGCACGATAGCGATGAATTGGTTTGCCGGTCAAGTCTGCAAGTGCTTTGCTCATGGCCCTGAATGGAACAAAAGAATGTTCATGGCCTGCTGTATAACCCACTAAACTTTGATTGAGCGAGCTGGCTAAAGTATCATCGAAAACATTCCCTGGTCTGTTGTACAGGGCATCCACATGAAAACCGCAATCCAAACCCGCTTTGGTCGTCCAAGCGGAAGTCTTACCGCCGCGATTTGGCACATATTGAATTTCTCCCGCCATCGCGAAGTAGTCAGCAACCACCTCAGGATTGAAATTCATGGCAAACATCGTGTTCTCAATCGCAGCCCTCATGATGCGGTCGAAGTTTTTGAGATCTTTGCGCTTGAACTGGTATACAGCAACTGCGAAACGAGTCGCGTGATTCACCAGCACGAGCAGATCATCAGCTTTGCGGTTTTCCCACACCTTCATCCAGTTCGCGGTCCACATGAAGAGCGGATTCGGCTCCTCAGCCGTAGCCGGCAACTTCAATCCCAAAGCGCTCGCAAGTTTTTTAGTCAACGCAATTTGCATAGATACTCTCCTTACTCTGGCCAAAAACAAGCCCACATCTATCTACAGAAAATTTCCTATGTAACAACAATTTTACAAGAAGAGTCTTGTCTCCCCTTATTATAAACATCTAGGCAAGATTCAGCGCGCAGAAATCGGAATCGTGGAACCTGTGACATTTGATTTGCCTGGTTTTTGTCAGCGGGAGGCTGGAAAATGTCAAAAATCGCTGTAATCCGACTTCTACGGTTCAATAAAAACAATAATTTAATCTCCAACAGTTGAATCATAGCAAATCTTACACTCCTTTGAGCCTCCGAACTCGGATTTGGAAGGTTTTTGTCATCGGGAGGCTGGAAAATGTCAAAAATCGCTGTAATCCGACTTCTACGGTTCAATAA
>CAZJTS010000249.1:0-348 GCA_964548975.1 uncultured Fastidiosipila sp. | reverse complement strand
ATCTTACACTCCTTTGAGCCTCCGAACTCGGATTTGGAAGGTTTTTGTCATCGGGCACCCTCAGCTTTTCTCGAACCCTTTAGCCACATGCGAAAAGTCCCCTTTGTGGGCAAGCCTCCGCAAACAAGTAAACGTGTGGTACAAAACACCACACGTTTACGCAGTTGAGGACCAGCGCAGCTCGCGAATGGGGACTTTTCCTCCCCGACCCCTATAAGCCCTCATACTCCGCCAGTGTGTCCCGGAGGAGACGGAGTCCGGCGGCGTATTTGGCCTCATCCAGGTCGCGCGTCGGGAAGACACAGAAGTCCTGGATCGGCAGGCCCTGGTCTTTGAGCAGGCGCTTGA
>CAZJTS010000248.1:0-2973 GCA_964548975.1 uncultured Fastidiosipila sp. | reverse complement strand
TGCCGCTCGGCGCGAAAACCATGACCTTGGAATGCGGCATGCGCTTCCTCACGGACCACATTGATGGCGATAACTACTTCACCATCCACAGAGAGAATCACAACCTGCATCGCTGCCTGACCCAGTTGAACCTGGTGGCGGATATGGAAGCAAAATGGGACCGGCTCCACGATATTGTGGCCGAAGAAAACCAGAATCTGAGGAAGTAAAACACCGGCTCGGCGCGTATGGTCAAGCGCTTTTGAATTGCCTATAATGAGTGCTAAGGATTTGGGCCAAATGAGGAGGATATATGGGGCGAAGTGATGTGCATCAGTTTCTGAAAGACCGGGAGCTTCTAGCCGAGAGTCTCGATATGGAGCATGAACTCGAACGCTTTCTGGAGCATATGCATAAGGGGCTGGAGGGTGTACCTGTGCCCGACGGCATGCCGATGATCCCCACCTACCTAACCCTCAGCTCCCAGGTGCCGATCGATGAGACGGTCATCGTGATGGACGCCGGCGGAACGAACTTCCGCATCTGTCTCGTCAGCTTCAATCGCCAGATGGAGCCCCAGATCGACCGCTTCAGCAAATTCCCTATGCCGGGCTCCGAGAAAGAGATGAGTTTCAATGAATTCTACGGCATGATGGTTGACGCCCTGATCCCTTATCTGGAGCACAGTAAGAAAATCGGCTTCTGCTTCTCCTACGCTTGTGAAATCCAACCGAACCGTGACGGGCGCATCCTCAATCTCAGCAAAGAGGTCATGGCACCTGAAGTCATCGGTACGCTGGTGGGTGAGAGCATTAGAAAAGTTTTGGTCGGGCGAGGCATCCGCGAGGAGATTGAGATCATCCTGCTGAACGACACGGTGGCCTCACTCCTAGGCGGATATACGCAGACGAATTCCCGGGCTTACTCGGGGAATGTGGGCTTCATCCTCGGCACCGGCATGAACGCCGCCTATCCCGAGGAGAATGAGAAAATCGTCAAGCTGAAGGGCCAGATCAACCCCTACAGCAGTATGATCATCAATACCGAGGCCGGCGACTACCGGATAGAGACCCGCAGCCCGATCGATCGGGAGATCGACCTGACGACGAATGTGCCGGGCGCTTATGCTTTCGAAAAGCTGATTTCAGGCCGCTATCAGGGGCTGCAGGCGCTTTATACATTGAGGGAAGCTTCGGAGTCCGGTGACCTCTTCTCCGGATTTTTCGCGCAGAACTTCTCGACCATTCAGGATCTGGAGAGCTATCAGTTAGACGAATTCCTTTATGCGCCCTACGGTCCCGGAGTGCTGAGCCAGTGTTGCGCGAACGATATCGACCGCGAGCATCTCTATTACATCATCGACAACATCTTCGAACGCGCGGCGAAGCTGGTCTCGATTCTTTTCTGTGCGGTCCACATTCAGACCCGGAAAGGGAAGAACCCGACCCGGCCTTTGGCCATTACGATTGACGGATCGACTTACTACAAGTCGAAACTCTTCCGTCAGAAACTGAATTATTACGTGAAGGAATTCATCAACGAGAAACACGGGTACTATAATGAATTCCTTCAGGTGGAGAACGGGAATCTCATCGGGGCGGCGATCGCTGCGCTGATGAACTAGTTATGAGATTAGAGGGCAAGACCTATAAGGATAATTATACCTTGCGTGTTGTGGTCGCGGAGCACACTGACGACAGCTTGCGGTTCACCAGTCTCCTTGAGGCCTGTCTCCTGAATCTCTGTAAACAGCTCGATATCGCTCCGCCCCTGTGGATGGAGCGAAATACCCATGAGTTTGCCGCCTGGCATCAGACGGTGTTTCATGAGGAGCAGTTTATGGAGAAGGTCCCTTTCTCAC
This sequence comes from uncultured Fastidiosipila sp., assembly GCA_964548975.1. Taxonomy (GTDB): domain Bacteria; phylum Bacillota; class Clostridia; order Saccharofermentanales; family Fastidiosipilaceae; genus JAAYZH01. Next base: position 1,133 of record CAZJTS010000248.1, on the reverse strand, counting down.
GCCTGCAGATCAAGTGGCTGGATGACGGCCGCAGCAATGAATAGGAGTAGACGATGCGTCTAGACAAATATCTGAAAGTAGCCAGAATTATCAAACGCCGAACGGTCGCTAATACGATCTGTTCCAACGGGCGAGTGAAACTGAACGACAAGGTGGCGAAGCCTTCGAGCGAGGTAAAGCCGGGGGACAAGATCGAGATCGCTTTCGGTTCCGGTAATGTCACGGTCGAAGTCCGGGCAATTAAGGAGACGGTGCGCCGCTCCGAGGTCGCCGACCTCTACCGCATTATCGGCGGCAGGGACGGCGAAGAAGTGCCGACGATCGAGCAGGACTGAGTTTGCACAATAGCTCGGGGCTGTATAGAATGAAGACATCTTTGAGAGGAGCCTAGGATGGCCAAAAAACGGCGACATCAAACGCAGAAAAGACACTTCTGGCAGGACGATTTGAACCTCAAGGCAACAGGTCTGCTCGTGCTGATTATCTTTGTCCTGCTTTTGGCCGTCGGTACCGCCTTCGCATTCAATCAGAATGAGGAGAGGGAGCGCAAACTGGCGGAAGGTCAGGCCCTCCAAGCCGAGCTCATGCAACTCATGGATGAGGCGGAGGCGCTTAATCAGCTGGAGGCGATGTCAGGGCAGCCGCAATACATCGAGCGGATGGCCAGGGATGAACTCGGCATGGTCAGCAGCGATGAAATTGTGTTCAGAGATGTAGAGTAACAAAGCTCCCCGAGTGCGCTTCAATCCATGTCAAACGTTATATAAACCAGATCCGGATAAATACTGACGGCCCGCAGAACATCGTGGGCTGTTTTGCTGTGCGGGAGGGCGAGACGGATATCCATGCCGATGCGTTCGGTTTCGGGTTTATGTGCTTTTTTGATGGCCTGCTCACGCGGCTTGTAGCCCTGCTCCGTAAGGAAATCCAGGAAGGCGGGGAGGGCCTGCAGGTTAACCAGTTCGACGTAGAAATCCTCTTCGTGTCGTGAACTGACCAGATAATCCTCAAGATTCTCAAGCACTGTGAAGGTGACTATTACCAGAAGGCCGACCAGGATGCCGCCGCTGTAAAAACCGGCACCGAGCGCCACACCGATGGCGGCAACGACCCACAGCCCGGAGGCCGTGGTC